>NZ_BKZR01000066.1:0-10413 GCF_008974225.1 Weizmannia acidilactici
GAGTAATGAGAATGAATTTTAGTGTTTCAAGTTTTAGTTTGTAACAAACCTATATCTCTGCCAATTTGTGTTCCCCCATCCTGACAATCTCATTTAAAAACTTCAAACCTGTGAAACGGTTGCGTAAATGGTGTGCATTTTGCAGGCTTTCCGCAACCAAACCGCGATCAATATCCAAATCGCGGGGGTAAACCGGGCCGCCCAATTTAGAAATCATATCCCGAATCACCTTTGCATCCGGAATGTTACTGTATAGCGCAACGATTTTATCCCGATGCTGTAAAATTCTTTTCAAATTTTCTTTTTCATCCCGTGTTGTATAAAGTTTTTCCAATCTAGCACGGTCGGATAAAACCGGCAGTAATTCAGTTTTATAAATATCCGAAAGAAGTGCGGTGGAAACGCTGACCTTTGCGCCATGGAGCACTTGCGGTTTATGCCTTTTCAGGAATTCCATTTCCCAATAGTGTGATAAATGGTGCTCGCCACCGGAAGCCGGATGGGACTGCTCAAACATCAGCATTGCCAAACCGGATTTGACCAAAGCTTCAAACAGGACACGGATCCCCGCTTCATCCGCTTTAGAGATTGTATCAATATTGGCAACGCAAGTATCAAGCGCTTCTTTCGTAATGCGCGCAGCCGTTTCAGAGTATGGTTCGCCGGCAGCGAGATGGCCGAAATGCCAGTCGGTTAAAGAAGTAAATTTAGCCATCATGTCTCCAAAACCGGCTGCAATCATTTTGCGCGGCGCATGCTGCAGGACATCTAAATCCGCAAAAACGGCAATTGGTGATTTGGTCTGATATGTGATTTTAAATCCGCGGATGACAATGGGGGCACCCATTGAAGTAAAACCGTCAACGGAAGGGGCAGTAGGAATGGAAATAAAAGGTTTGTTCATTTTATAGCAGGTAAACCGGACGACATCATGGATCGTGCCGGAGCCTGCTACCAGTACCACGTCAGCATCCTGCGGCGTCTCGGTCAAAACTTGGACAATCGAGTATTCATCAGCTAAAACATCCCCATTATTATCGGGTTTTAACAGCGTAACCGAATAGGAAACCCCATTATCTTTTATTTTTTGTTCCAGTTTTCTCCCTGCTGCTATATAAGTATTGGCGTCAGCCACCATCACGATCCGGCTCCACTGTTTTTCTTTCAAATATTTGATCAGCTGATCAAATGCATCGTAAGAAACAAGGATTTTTTCAATCAAAATATTGGACGCTTTTTCCCCGGATAAAGTCTTTATTTGTGAGAGCATGTCTACCATTTTGCAGGTCCTCTTTTTGCATTTTTCTTTCCTATTTCAAAAAGAACAGCTGCCCGGCCGGTTTCCGGACAGCTATGCCACTATTTATCTTGACTTCTGAGCCTGACAGATTGAACAGTTAATAGGTGTAAAGTTTGTGACTAATCTGTACAACAGCCAGGCACTTATTCCCGAAATGCGATTATTTATCATTTTTATCTTCAAATGCTAATATACCTAATGAATCAATTTCAGAAATAAGCTGTTTTAAATTTCTCTCTTTTTTTGGTTGTGAAAAATACTTTTCTTCCAATTTGTTAAATCTATCAGCCAGAACATATGCCGTTAAATACAATGTTAACTTTTCCTTTGCAATTTTTTCGGGATCAGCCGCATTAGAACCTGTGACAGATTGAACTAGGCAAATTCCTCTTTATCTAAATGAATATACTCTTCATTTTCTTCACTCATGAATCTTTATCACTCCTTTAGTCCTTATTCAAATTTTCACTACTTCAAGACCTGCTAATTTCGCAAAATCTTCTATTTGTTCAGCCGTTACGGCAAAAGAAAACACGGTATGATGCCCGCCGCCGTTTTCAATCCATTTGCTTATCCCTTCATAAAAGCCCGGTTTTGGGGTCCAAATTTGGCGTGCAACAGGCAATTTTGGCGCTGCTTCCGTAGGTTTTTTTCCTTCTACTTCATACATAACCAGTTTAAACTGATCGCCAAAATCCGAAATGGTTAAATCAATTGCATCCCCTTCCGAGCCGTCAAATACAAGCCTTGCAGGGTCTTCGCGGTCGCCGATACCTAAAGGATGGACTTCCACTCTGATTTTCGTGCTTGCCAATGTCGGATCGACCTCTAGCATATGGGATCCTAAAATTTCCTCATGGCCTTTTACCAAGTTGTACGTATAGTCTTCCATAAAACCTGTTTTTTCGTTATGCGCCATGATTTTGATTAACCGGTCAAAGGCAGCGGTTTTCCAATCCCCTTCCCCAGCAAAACCGTATCCTTCAGCATTCAACCGTTGGACAGCCATGCCCGGCAGCTGCTTCATGCCCCACAAGTCTTCAAAATTTGTCGTAAATGCGGTATATCCGCCCCGGTCGAGAAATTTTCGTAAAGCAATTTCAATCCGGATCTGCTCTTTTACATGTTCTTCAAAATATTGGGGATCGTTATCTCCGATTACAAACTCATATTTTTCTTTGCATTCTGCATAAGTTGCTTCAATTTCCTGGTCTGTCACTTTTTTCATTTCTGCAACGAGGTCGCCGATACCGTAATAATCAACCGTCCAGCCGAACTGGATTTGCGCTTCAATTTTATCGCCGTCGGTAACCGCGACATTCCGCATATTGTCCCCGAATCTTGCCACTTTTATATGGAAGCTTTCGTTGTAGGCGACTGCAACGTCCATCCATTTTCCAATTTGTTTTTGGACATTTTCCTCTTTCCAATGCCCGACAACAACTTTGTTTCTCTTATTTAATCTGGCATTAATAAATCCGTACTCCCGGTCGCCGTGGGCACTTTGATGCAGATTCATATAATCCATATCAATGGTTTTCCACGGAATATGGTCCAGAAATTGTGTTGCTAAATGGAGCAGCGGTTTTTGTAATAATTGCGTTCCTCTGATCCAGTTTTTTGCAGGAGAAAATGTGTGCATCCAGGTAATCACACCGGCAACATTGTCATTATAGTTTACTTCTTTCATCACCTGTGTAATGCTATCGGCAGTTGTGGCAACAGTTTTAAATACAATCGGATATGGCAGGTTGCCGTTTGCATTTAATTCATCAATGATTTTAACAGTATCCTCTTTTACGGCATCCAGCGCTTCTTTTCCGTATAAATGCTGGCTGCCGACTACAAACCAGAATTCATAATCATTTGTCTTTAACATCTAAATAACCTCCTTAATAATAATTAATCTATTATTTATTATTTATCTGGCCATAATAAGCATTTTTACCATGTTTTCTCAGAAAGTGTTTGTCCAAAAGATACTGATCCATGTCAATATGATGCGGATTCAGCTGTAACGAGTGATAAGTCATCTTTGCTACTTCCTCCAGAACAACCGCATTGTGCACGGCTTCAAGAGCAGATTTTCCCCATGTAAAAGGACCGTGATCATTAACAAGTACAGCCGGTATCTGATCTGGGTCAATCTGACGTTTCTCAAAGGTCTCAACAATGACATCCCCAGTCTGTTTTTCATACTTAGTGACGACTTCCTCTTTTTTCATGGCTCTTGAGACCGGAACGGGACCATAAAACGTATCGGCATGCGTCGTTCCTGCTGCAGGAATATCAATGCCTGCCTGAGCAAATGAAACTGCCCAGGGAGAATGTGTATGAACGATCCCTCTAATATTGGGAAAATGACTATAGAGCACACAATGTGTTGGTGTATCGCTTGACGGATTTAAATCGCCTTCCACGACATTTCCGTCCAGATCGACAACCACCATTTTTTCCGGTGACAATTTTTCATAATCGACACCGCTCGGCTTAATTACAACTAAGTTTTTTTCACGGTCAATTCCGCTTACATTTCCCCACGTAAAGGTGACCAGATTATATTCAGGCAGCAGCATGTTCGCTTCATAGACTTCTTTTTTCAATTCTTCTAACATCATCTGATCATTCCTTTGATATTGATTGATTCTTCAGAATACTTCAGGATCTTCAGCCACTTCATCACATCATTGATGCCTGTATCAAAATAGTCGTGCAGTTTTTTAACTCTTCATAAGTGCGTTTCATCGTGTCAATGGAACACCCACATAATCATTGGCATTTTGAAGCGCCCAGTCAATGCCAAAAGCAATAAGTATTCCCGGCAGTTCATTCTTCAATCACCCCAACCGGGTAATTTCCGACAGCCGAAGAAATCACCTCACCGACTGATAAATTCAGAAAAACGGCTCGGACCGACATGGATTTAAAATCAACTCGGATGCATATTTTGACATGTTCACACCTCCATCGATTAACCGCTTACAAGAAGAATACTATATCAATTATCCGTATAAGTCAACGAAAAATATATTTGTATGCATAAATATGTTTTGCTGCACATAAAGAAAATGTTTATACAACGGGTTTTTTGGATGCTTTTGTCGAATGAATATGCAAGGGAAATCCCGTATTTATGGTGTTCGTATATTTTTGATGCCACCGCCTTCTTGTTAAGCATTTCTATATCTTCTAAGCAGCACCTGAATAATTTAAGAGAAGCAGAGAACGCAAGTCGTGACGGCAAAATTAAACATTTCTTAGTAGTTTAAAAACTTTTAAACGCCGCGGAATTTATCCTAATAAATATTTTTTGTATTGATTTATTAGGATAAATATGCTAGCATGTATATGCGGTTTGAAAACGCTTTTATTTTTTCTTAAATGTTAGCGTTCACAAAAGGAGGTCAGCAAAAAGCCATCAATACTTTTAGTAAAGGGATTTTTATACAACATAATTATTAAACCTTGAGGAGGGAACTTTAATGGTTGATGAAAAGAAAATCTCGAGTGGCTTTATTTATTTTTTCGGGGCTTTTGGAGGCATTCTTTTTGGCTATGATATTGGTGTTATGACGGGTGCTTTGCCTTTTCTGGAAAATGATTGGAACCTTCAAAACAGCGCTGGCGTTATTGGATGGATTACCTCTGCGGTGATGTTTGGCGCTATTTTCGGAGGCGCCTTGGCCGGACAACTTTCTGATCGTTTAGGACGGCGCAAAATGATTTTAATATCTGCTTTAATTTTTGTTGTTGGATCCATTTTGTCAGGAATAGCCCCTCATGATGGGCAATATTTTTTGATTGTTGTTCGGATTTTATTAGGATTGGCCGTTGGTGCTGCTTCTGCATTGGTCCCGGCCTATATGTCGGAAATGGCGCCTGCACGTTTACGCGGGCGTTTGTCAGGTATTAATCAAACAATGATTGTTTCCGGGATGTTGCTTTCGTACGTTGTCGATTATTTATTGAAAGATTTACCAGAAACAATGGCATGGCGATTAATGCTTAGTTTGGCAGCCGTACCTTCTTTGATTTTATTTTTTGGAGTGTTAAGGTTACCCGAATCACCACGTTTTTTAATAAAGAACAATAAACTTGATGAAGCACGTAAGGTTTTAAGCTACATTCGCTCTAAAAAAGAAGAAATTGATTCTGAAATAAAACAAATTCAAGAAACTGCTAGAGAGGAAGAAAATGCAAATCAAAAAGCATCATGGGGTACATTATTTAGTAATAAATACCGTTATTTAGTAATTGCCGGAGTGGGTGTAGCGGCTTTTCAACAATTCCAGGGCGCAAACGCAATTTTTTATTACATTCCTTTGATTGTAGAAAAAGCAACAGGGCATGCAGCTAGTTCGGCGTTGATGTGGCCAATTATTCAAGGGGTTATTCTCGTAGTAGGTTCATTAATATTCCTAATGATTGCTGATAAATTTAATCGCCGTACTTTATTGACAATGGGCGGAACGATTATGGGGCTATCCTTTATTTTGCCAGTAATCTTGAATTTACTAATTCCTAATGCAAATCCGATGATGATCGTTGCTTTTTTAAGTATCTATGTAGCACTTTATTCATTCACGTGGGCTCCTTTAACTTGGGTCCTGGTTGGAGAAATTTTCCCGCTGATTATTCGTGGACGTGCGTCAGGATTAGCTTCATCATTTAACTGGATTGGTTCTTTCTTAGTTGGATTGCTATTTCCAATTATGACTGCTTCGATGTCTCAAGAAACTGTTTTCGCAATTTTTGGTGTTATTTGCTTACTTGGGGTTTTATTTATCCGGACACGTGTTCCCGAAACCCGTGGCCATACCTTGGAGGAAATCGAAAAAATCGGGGAGAAAAACGTAATTGAAGAAAAAGGTGTGAAAATAGACTTATAAGGCAGGGAGGTAAATTAAATGAACTTAGTGGAAACTTCTAAGGCAATTCAACAGGGAAATGTCTCATTAGGCATCGAATTAGGATCAACGCGTATTAAAGCAGTATTGGTAACTGACGACTTTCATACAATTGCTTCCGGTAGCTACATTTGGGAGAATAAATTTGAAAACGGAATTTGGACTTACCCATTAGATGAGGTCTGGAGAGGAATTCAAAGAAGCTATACGCAAATTGCAGCAGATGTTCAGGGTAAGTATCACACTACTTTAACAAAAATTAGCGCGATCGGTGTTAGTGCTATGATGCACGGATATTTGGCTTTTTCAAAGAATGGCACTTTGCTTACTCCTTTTAGAACTTGGCGTAATAACATTACCGAACAAGCTGCTGATGAATTGACAAAACTGTTTAATTTTAATATTCCGCAACGATGGAGTATCGCACATCTCTATCAGGCAATTTTAAATAAAGAACCGCATGTAAATGACATTCATTTTATTACCACCTTAGCTGGCTATGTACACTGGAAATTGTCTGGAGAAAAGGTTTTAGGAATTGGAGATGCTTCAGGTGTTTTTCCAATTGATGAAGTTACAGGAACTTATTCTACAGAATTTCTGGATAAGTTTGAAAGCCTTGAAAATGTAGCGCATTATCAATGGAATATTCGGGATATCCTTCCTAAAGTTTTAAGAGCCGGTGATCATGCAGGAACATTGACCCGGGAAGGAGCTAAATTACTGGATGCGAATGGAAATCTCCAAGATGGTAGTTTAATGGCTCCGCCCGAGGGTGATGCTGGAACTGGTATGGTATGTACCAATAGTGTTCGTAAACGAACAGGAAATATATCAGTCGGAACATCTGCTTTTTCAATGGTTGTGCTTGATAAGCCATTGAAAAAAGTTTATAGAGATATTGATATCGTCACTACACCAAATGGTGCACCAGTAGCGATGGTTCATATTAACAATTGTTCATCTGATATTAATGCATGGGCAAATGTATTTAAACAATTTGCTGAACGCCTCGGTATAGATTTGAAAACGGATCGTCTATATGAAACGTTATTCTTGGTTACTACTAAAGCTGATCCTGATGCAGGCGGATTACTCAATTACAGCTACTTATCGGGCGAGAATATTACCAAAATGCCTGCCGGGCGCCCGCTTTTTGTCAGAGAACCCAATAGTTCGTTTACATTAGCAAACTTTGTTCAAACTCAGTTATATGCTGCATTTGCGCCACTTAAAATTGGAATGGATATTTTGAAAAATGAAGAACAAATAAAAACAGATGTCATGATTGCTCAAGGCGGTCTATTTAAAACGCCAGTCATTGGCCAGCAAGTTCTGGCCAATGCATTAAATACGCCAATTACGGTTATGAGTACAGCCGGTGAAGGCGGTGCCTGGGGCATGGCAGTATTGGCTGTTTATGCTAAACATGGAAATAGCCGTCAAAGTTTAGAAGACTTTTTAGATCAGGAAGTTTTTGCTAACCCCGAAAGTATGACTTTAAGTCCAGAGCCTGAAGGAGTTTCTGGATATGAAGTATTTATTAAAAAATATCAAGAGGGTTTACCAATTGAGTCAATGGCAATTAAGTCCATTTCATAATGGAAGCGGGGACAATGGAATGGCTGAAAGAATTAAAACAATAAGTTTGTGACGCAAATATGTAACTTGAAAAGATAGAAAAACAATTAGAAAGAATAAGATAACAACAAACCAAAAGCATTTCTTCAGCATAATGAGGAAATGCTTTTGCTTTTAACTTGGACTAATTGGGGTGTTTTTCAATAAAAGTAAAAGCATTTTTTCCATGATATACCCTCTTGTGCAATTTGAATGGTCAAGACCGAAGACGTTTCACCAATACAGCGCAAAATAACATACTCTCTAAGATGCAAGTCATGAGAAAAATTTAGTAACCTCTTTTATCTTGGGCATCCCCTCTTTTAACAAAACCTGATTAAAACAGTTTAGAAGAATGCGAAAAACACATGTTACCTATCGCTATGGCCGTCTGCTTTACCTATCTCATTTTCTTCTAAGCTTTTTATTGAAACTGAGTTTTTAGGATGATTAATCGGTCTCACTGAGTCCCTTTTAATCATTTCCGGCTCATATATCTTTGATGTGACCGGTTGTTTATTTATCATATCGATGATCATTTTACCGGCATCGAGTCCCATTTTTTCCTGCGGATGGCGAATGGTTGTTAATCTTGGATTGATAAATTTCGAAAATTGATAATCATCGACACCAATAATGGAGAGATCCTCAGGAATTTTCAAACCTATTTCTTTCACGAAATTAATGACTTGAATCGCTAACTGATCGTTATAACAAACAATTGCAGTCGGAGCAAACTTGGATCGTGTCAGGATTGTATGAAGCTTTTTAAACAAGTTAATTTTATTTTCTTCCGTTTGGTACATCATGATTTCGCCCATATTTGAAATTTCAGGATGCTTCTGATAAGCTTTGATATAACCATTCATTCGATGAATCCCCTGTTTATCGTCAACCTTAAATATACCAACGATTTGTTTGTGGCCCAGGGAAATTAAATAGTTTGTGATCATTTCTCCGGTTCTTACATCATCCATGATTAAATAAGGAATATCAACATCATCATAGACAGCATTAATGAACAACATAGGAATGCCCATTGATTTGATATTGTCGTAAATACTTTTGTTGACATTATTCAGCGCGCTTTTTGTTGGTTCAATTATTAATCCAGATAACTTATTTGACAATAAATTGGTTAAGCTTTTCCGTTCTTTCTTCGGATTGTTTTGTGTATTGGCAATCAAAATAGAATAACCATAGTTCGATATATAATTGTCGATTCCAGTGATGATATTTGGGAAAATATAGTCCGCTATATGGGTTGTAATTAAGCCGATTGTCTTATCTTTAATAACAGATTTAGGCTTGTCTTTCCAATCATCGACAAATATTCCTCCGCCTTGAATGCGATAAATAAAGTTTTCTTTCTCCAGTTCATCAATCGCATGTCTTACTGTGAACCGGCTTACATGATAAATCTCCATGAGTTCCGACTCGGTCGGTAATTTCTCATTTACTTTGTACTCTTCTGATAAGATTTTCTCCCTTATATCCTGCTTAATTCTTTCATACTTTTTGGTCATGTTATGTTCCCTTTAATTTATTTATAGATAGTTTTAAAAAAGCTTAATAAAACAATGACTTTTATAATAATAACATACTTTACCTCTATTCAAAAACAAAATCAGGCTATTTTTCGCACTATAAAGCCATGAATAGTCACGGATTAACCCCCGTATTTTGGACAGTCTCTCTCTTAATCTAGCTTTTTCTTAGTATTTTGCGTTTTTCCTAACCATTTGTCCTTTTGGTTAGTCTAGTCATTTCTTCCATTCCATCAAGGGTAAAGGCTTTGCCCTCCTGTCGTCGCCCTTGACCCCATTCCAGAATGGCTGTCATGATTTGTGGGACAAATGGTCGAAAAAATGGAAGGGGAGGGTTAAACCCGTACCTCTTTAATTTTCAGGTCTGTCCGTTGCTTTTCGTAAAATTCCATAGGTGACAGGTCCTGAAGGCTCGAATGCATTCGCCTTTCATTGTAAATTACCATGAATTCCGTAACGGCTTTGTATGCCTCTGTATAGCTCTCAAACTGCCATCTCGACAGGCAGTCGTCTTCAAAAATCCGGTGAAAAGATTCAATGTGGGCATTCATATTTGGCGTTTTCGGTGGTATTCTTTCATGCTCCATTTTCATATTTTCGCAAAACTCCTCAAAGGCATGGGAAATAAACTGTGGCCCGTTATCTGTCCGGATCACAGGTTTTTGCGTCATATCCAATGACTGGCGTTTCTGAAACGCACGCTGCAGAGTTGTACGACGTCTGCGGCTGTGCAGCTTAAGCCCATGTGGTAGTCAATGATATTGCGGTCATAAACGTCAATAATCGACATGACAAAGAAATGCCGGTCTTCACCGTGAATGAAACCGTATTTAATATCAGCCTTCCAAAGCTGATTGGATTTCGTAACCGTACGGTTACGTGCCAGTTTCCTAGGATGCGTGTTTTTCTTTTGCCTTTGCGGCCGCAGTTCTTTTCACAACCGGTACACTTTTTTCTTGTTGATGATTAATTTATAACTCAACTTTCGCAGACTGAAATAGCCAGGCATTGCTTGATATAACTAGGAATTGCCTCCAAT
>NZ_BKZR01000067.1:0-10049 GCF_008974225.1 Weizmannia acidilactici
TTTCAAAACTGTTTTTGGAACTGCTCTGTTCTTTCTTTCTTCTGCTGGCCCGCTTTTGTACGCTTCCATGATTTTCCGTACAACACCCTCCACTTCATCCCGCTTTTGAACTGATCTGCCACGGTTCGCCATTTTTCCCCCTTTCGCTTTGTCAAAAAAATTTGTTTACAAGCTGTTATTGTTTGAAATTTTTCCACACACAAATCCAGCAATTTCTAGTAAAATAAAGATAGAGAGATTAGGCAGTAATATAAAGGAGATGAATGAAGATGACCATGGTGTACCGTAATATTTTAGTAGCAGTGGATGGTTCCAAAGAAGCCGACTGGGCATTTATGAAAGCGATTGAAATTGCCAAACGGAACAATGCGGAATTGTCTGTCGTCCATATTGTCGATAATCGGGCGCTGGCTACCCTGACACCGATTGATTCAACCCTTTATGAACAAAATGAAAAATTTGGGGACGAGCTGCTGAACAACTACAAAGACCGTGCCCAGGAAAAAGGCGTGAAAGTACAGACCATCATCCAGCTGGGTTCTCCAAAAATTGCCATTACGAAAAATGTCGCACCGAGGATTCACGCAGATTTGATCGTGTGCGGCGCAACTGGTTTGAACGCGGTAGAAAGGCTTTTAATCGGAAGCGTTTCCGAACATATCGTCCGCACTTCCCCTTGCGATGTGCTTGTTGTCAGGACTTCCAAAGAAGCAGAAGAAAATTAAAGTCAAAAACCAGCCTCTATGCGGGGCTGGTTTTTTCATGTTTATCTTTTAAAAACCGGTACTGGTAATATTTCCTGGCACACTCGCCAACTTTTTTGGAAAAATAATAGTTTGATACCGCACCGATAGTGGCACCGGCCCAGTTTATTTTGCCCCGCTTTTTTGGGCGCAAGAGCGTAAACAATGCGAGTTTGCCGGCATGCCCGATTGTCCCCGGCCATAAATAACGGTGGAAAATTTTTCCGCTTTCCGTAAAGAAATCCTGCTCCCGTCCATCCAATTCGTCCATCAGTTCTTTCCAGACGGCGTATCTCACCATTTCCGGGGCAGCTGCCATGAAAATAATTTTAAGCGCCGCAAGCAGCTCAAAAGGCGTTTTTGCCTCATAACCGTAAGTTGCAGCAGTGAGCTGGACTGCCCGCAAGTTCGCCACAAGCAAAAAAAGTACATCCCCTGCTGCTAACAACGGTTTTCCCGTGCCGCTTAAGCCTCCCTGCACAAAGGATAACAGGTGGTATCTTGATTGCTGGCGCTCCGCAATATAGTCGAGCTGGTCAATCGACAGTTTTTGCATATCCGCCACGCATGAGACAGAATTGTCAAACAAGCGTGCCGCGGACAACATCTTTTCGATTTCCTGCCCGTACGGCAAGTTCACGTCGGCAAACGAGGATATTTGAAACAAAACAGCATCCAACATTCCGTGCACTTTTTCCAGCATTTCATCCGGCAGTTTTTCGTAAGCCGTATCGAATTTCTCTTTCCGTTTCCGGCCACGTTCCTCCGCAGCAGCCAAGTTTTCTGCCCACGCTTCAATTTCCCGGTATACCGTTTTTTCCCTTTCCGACCATTCTGACGCCATATGATGCACCCGCTTCCAATTTCCATATAATCCAATTATACCACAACGCAGAAAAAACGGAATTTGCGGCAGGCCGATCACAAAATGAAAAACATGAGTAGAGCAAAAAGAAATACAAGCAAAAAAGCAGCTCACCCGGCAAGATAAGCTGCACCATTGGTTTGTTAACCCCCGACCGATCGTAGCATGCTTCGGATCATGAAGACAGGCGGACAACATCGCGCGCAATCATCAATTCTTCATTCGTCGGGATGACAAGCACTTTTACAGGTGAGTGCGGATAATTGATAAAGGCCTCCGTTCCGCGGATCTGATTCAGGGTCGGATCCCAATAAATGCCCATAAATTCCAGCCCGGTCAAGATTCTCGCGCGGATCGAATCACTGTTTTCCCCAATGCCGGCCGTGAAAATAATCGCGTCAACACCGGCCATTTTTGCGGCATAAGAACCAATATATTTATGGATCCGGTTCGCAAAAATATCGAGCGCCAATTCCGCCCTTTGGTTCCTTTCAAGTTCCGCCGCCACCTGGATATCGCGCAAATCGCTTGAAACGCCAGAAATCCCGAGCAGCCCGGATTCTTTATTTAAGACTTCCAGCACTTCTTCAGCATTTTTTCCTGTCTTTTCCATAATAAAGGGGATCAGTGCAGGGTCGATATTTCCGGAACGCGTCCCCATCGTCACACCAGCCAAAGGGGTAAAGCCCATTGATGTGTCGATCGATTTTCCGCCCTGAATGGCTGCGATGCTCGCCCCGTTGCCTAAATGGCAGGAGATCAAGCGCAGCTGTTCAATCGGTCTTCCGAGCAGCTCGGACGCACGCATTGAAACATATTTATGGGAAGTGCCGTGGAAGCCGTATTTGCGGATACGGTATTTTTCGTAATATTCATATGGCAGGCTGTATAAAAAGGAACTTTCTGGCATGGTTTGGTGGAAAGCGGTATCAAAGACAGCAACTTGAACGACATCCGGCAGCACTGCGCGGAACGCCCGAATCCCCGTCGCATTGGCCCGGTTATGGAGCGGGGCCAGTTCGGCCAAATCTTCTATCTGTTGGAGCACATGCTCATCAATAACTGCAGAGTCGCTGAATATTTCGCCGCCGTGGACAACGCGGTGGCCGACCCCTTCTATTTCATCCAAGGAATGAATGATCCCGGTTTCCGTTAGTTTTTTCAACAAAAACTGCACCGCAACTTCGTGGTTCGGAATATCCGTAATTTCTTTTAGCCTCTCTCCCTCCACCGTAATCGAAAAGAGGGCATCTTTTAATCCGATTCTTTCAATCAAACCTTTTGTTATAACGCTTTCATTTGGCATATCAAATAATTGGAATTTTAAAGAGGAACTCCCCGCATTAATTGCCATAATTTTTGCCATAGCTTGTCATCCCTTCAATCAAACATCAGATGAAATCACTATTAATTTACTAAAATACCTTTTCAATTTCCCATTTTGCCATTCAATTTGACTTTTTTCAACCTAATTTTAAAATGAAAGCGTTCCCATTATAATGTTCCACTTTTCAGATTGTTTTTACTGAAATTTTATACTATTGAAAATTTTACTATTTTCATGTTGCAAATCTACATAACAAATCATATCACACCATAAAAACAGAAAAATTGGAGCCCAAGGAAGCCAGATTTTGCCTTCCATCCCCAATTTTCTGTCAGTAATGTTACTTTTCGTTGATTTGGATATTTTCTTTGCACCAGGCGTCGATTTTTGCCATTACCTGCCGGAGGGCCTGCTGGTTGGAAAAAGACGGCAACGAGGCGAGCAGCACCTGCTCTGGCGCTTTTACACCATCGGCTTTTTTCCGGATGACAAAGATGCTTTTGGCAGCCTGTTCATGCTTAAAAGCGGACAGCGGCAACTGCAATACCGCCTGAATATCTGCTTCTTCCTTTAAAAATTGATGGAGTTTCGGCGCTTCTTTTGATTCAAACAAATGGTTCGGAATCAGGAAAAATAAATATCCGCCCGGGCGTGCCGTCCTCAGGCTCTGCTCGATAAACAGATGATGTGCGTAAGAATGCCCTTCATCGGCCTCCAGCTTATACTGCGCCGCGCCGGCATCATTCGGATAGTACCCGACCGGCAAATCACACACAACAACATCGACCGGATCGATGAACAAATGGGAAAGCGCATCTTGCGTAAACAGTTCGATTTCGTGATGCAGCAAGTTCGCCCCTGTATAGGCCAGCCTGATCAGGACATCGTCAATATCCACGCCGTAAGCGGTAATTTTTTTCTGCTCCAGCTGGTTTAAAATCGTTGTCAGCAGGTTGCCGGTGCCGACAGCAGGATCCAGGATGGAAAAAGCATCCCTGCCCTCTGTAAACTTGGCGATGAAGTAGCTCATGAGCAGGCCGATTGTATCTGGCGTCATTTGGTGGTTAGTCTGTACATTTTCTTTCATGCCTTTTAAAATGGCGAGCTGGTAGGATTTCCGGATTTGTTCGCGCGAAAAAGCATCGAGATTGATATTCCTGTATATTTTATTGAGGCGTTTTTCATCAAGTTCACTGAGGCCGTTTTGGGTGATGCGACCGCGGAATAAGTTTTCGCCGGTCATAGCAATAGCTTCCAAGTATGTAACGGAAAGGCTATTCTGCAAAATGAGCGCAGATTCGTTGAATGCTGTGAATAATGTTTCTACTGGAGATTTTGTCATTCATTCTCTTCCTTTTTATTTGATTTATCCAAGTAAAATCCCCGATTTTTCATCGGGGACATTCAATGTTTGCCAGACACTCACATTATAATGGATAAGGCGGTTTTTGTGTATTTTCTCTGTATATTACTTGTTGATGATCGCGAAATTCACGGGACTCCTGCGGGAAAAGCGAGCAAGAAGAGACCCAGTGTGCTTGAGGGACGAGCGAGGAGGCTCGCGACACGTGCGGAAAGCGAGTGAATTTTGCGATCATCAACATTCTCAGATAATACCTTACATAAAAAAAGGGGCGCCTCTGGTCAATTTACCGACTTTGGGACAGCCCCTTTAAAAAAGGGGGCCGATGGGCGAGCGCCTCCGCTTTTCTATTTACTTTGCTTCTTTGGCTGCCTGCAATGCTTTTTCGTAATCCGGGTGGTTGGTTCCTTCGCTTACATATTCCACATATGTAACCGTATCATTGGAATCAACGACGAAAACGGCGCGGGCAAGCAGGCGGAGTTCTTTCATCACGACGCCGTAAGCTTTCCCAAATGATAAGTCGCGGTGGTCTGACAATATTTTTACATGTTCTAAGCCGGAAGCCGCACACCATCTTTTTTGCGCGAAAGGCAGGTCACAGGAAAACGTGTAAACTTTTACATCTTTTCCAAGTTTCCCCGCTTCCTCGTTAAAACGGCGCGTTTGCGCATCGCATACGCCGGTATCTATTGACGGGACAACGCTGAAGATGCGTACGCCGCCCTTTGTATCCTCCAGAGTAACCTCCGAAAGGTCATTCTCCAAAACGGTAAAATTTGGTGCTTTATCGCCGACTTTGACTCCATTTCCTTCCAACGTTACCGGATTTTCTTTAAATGTAACTGAAGCCATGAAAAACCCTCCTTTGTTTTTCTTTTACCGAAGCGGCCGGTGCCGATCCCGTTTTATGAAATAAAGTGTTCAATATTTATCATACTGGAGGAAAGAAAAAATATCCAATTAAAAACCCGCCAAAACAGCGGGTTTTTAAAAATCAAGATTCTGTTTTTGCTGATTGGCCGGCGGCTGCTGCCGGGAGTTTTGGCCGCTTGATTTTTGCCCGTTTTGCTTCAGCATCCCCTGGACTTTTTCGACGACACCCGGTGCAACATCCATAATTTTCTCGATCAGATGCGTGTTTTGATCCAAATGCAGCATCTTAACGCCTTGTGCGTTCACAACGAGAAATGCGATCGGGGTAATCGATACGCCGCCGCCGCTGCCCCCGCCGAAAGGAAGTTCCGGCGAGTGTGAATCGCCGCTTCCGCCCAATCTCGCTTTCGTGTTAAATTGGCTGCCGCCGGCTGCAAAACCAAAGCCGACTCTCGAAACGGTCAAAATCACGCTCCCATCCGGAGTTTCCACCGGATCCCCAATGATCGTGTTAACATCAATCATTTCCTTTAAATTTTCCATTGCTGCCGTCATAAGGCCTTCGATCGGATGTGAACCCATTGTTGTTTCCTCCTGTCTTCTTTTTAGCGGGGATTTCAAGCTTGCTTGTCTTTTTCTGGATTTGAAATCGGCTTGGCACCGATTTCCGCTCTTCCTCCCCGCCAATATTTGAGAACTTTATATCCGGCTAATATAGCTTTCCCGATTTGGATTTTAAACATACACTTCAAATGCGTCTCGGAATCCGGATTTTGGAAAGAGGGGGTAACGGAAATCACGGGGTCTGTTTTCACAAGCAGGTGGTTCGTCAACAAGCTTAAAATCCCCCCTTTTGCCGCCCAGATGCTTCCGGCTGCAATGCCCGTCCATGCAGCATCGTGAAGGCCGATCACCGTATACCATTCAAACCGGCTTAACCGGATGCTCTGTATAAATTTTCCGGCTATCGTCTTTAAGCCGATGACACGCTCTGTGATTGCTTTAATTTCTTCAACGCGCTGTTCAATGATATCGGGGGTGATTTTCCCGCCGCTCTTTTTTTCCTTTGTCTCTTTTTCGTACACCACACCGGGCTTTTCGCGGTCCACTTTCACCACCGGAATTTTTATCGTATGCCGGATGATATACCATAAACGGAACTGGATGAAAAAATGGTCGTCATCCCGGTTATGCCCGTAATCGACAATAACGACAACGGATGAAAGACAAAGAACCAATACCAATAAAAAAATGACCGGCAAAAAGGATAAAAACCATATCATTTCAATCATCAGCCTTTCAGCCAACCATTATCGCCAACGCGCAAAAAAAATAAACCTGCTTCAAGAAGCAGGTTCAGCGTACGTGTACAGCGGTTCTTGCTGCCGTTCGTGGATGACGGCGGTATCCGCAAAAATATCATGCAGCCCTTGTTTTTTCGGCGTAAAGGCCACGATGAGGTATAAAACCGCAACAACCCCGCATATATAGCGGCCGATCCATTCCCGGAACAAAACGGTGCCCCAGGAAAGCTTCCCGGATGGAGGCAACGTCACGACTTTCAGCCCGAATACCATTTTTCCCAAAGTCTGGCCGAAACATTTCGTCATCAACACGAAATACCCGTAAAACACGATTGCGGATGTGACCGATATCGGCGAAAAAATGCCGGAATCACCTAGATCCAGTTTTAACATACGGAAAACGGGATGGATGATCAGCCATTTCATACTTTGGATAACGATGAGATCAAGAGAATAAGCCCACATCCGCATCCAAAACCCGGCGTAACGGCATCCCTGCACGGGAGTTGAAATTTCCGGATTTGGCAATAAGGAACCATTTATATTTTGATCATTCGGATTCACAATGCTTCCCCCTATTCAGCCCTAGAATATAAGTACATCAACCGCGGTGCGTCCGACTGGGACAACAGATGCAAAAGACCTGTTGCCTCGGCCTCTTTTCCGAGGATTTTTTGCGCGGAAGCTGAAAGCAAGGAATCCAGCCCGGCGCTCGTTTCGTATTCGACCACCTGTGCATTGCTGATATGAAGAGTTTTTTTCATGGCAGAAATCGTGTCATCCAAGTATCCGTATTGGTCGATTAAATGCAGCTTCATCGCCTGCCTTCCGTCATAGACGCGCCCGTCCGCAATTTTGCGTACCTCACTCTTCGGAATGCCGCGGCCTTTTGAAATCACATCCACAAAGCCTTCATAAGAATTATTGACCATCTTCTGGAGCATTTCTTTTTCGTTTTTTGTCATATCCCGGTAAGGGCTCATGATGTCTTTATACTGCCCGCTCTTAATGACCGGGAAATCAATGCCGAGCTTTTTGGCAAGATTCCCGTAGTTCACGCTCTCCATAATCACCCCGAGGGACCCGGTCAGTGTTTCCGGGCTGGCAAAAATTTTATCGGCGGGTGTCGAAATATAATAAGCCCCTGATGCGCAAGTCGGGCCCATTGAAACGTAAATCGGCTTTTTCGTTTCATTTTTAATTTGCATTAAGCGGTGGTGGATTTCTGCCGATTCGGCAACCCCTCCGCCGGGCGAGTTAATATGTAAAATAATGCCTTTGATCTGGCTGTCATTTTTCGCCTTGTCTAGTTCTTCAAGAAAGCCTTGGTGGTTGTATTCTCCGTTGTCAAGCAGGGATGGCGAAGCGCCGGTATCCTGGATCGTGCCGTTCACATCTAACACGGCAATTTTCTTTGCCCCATCGCCATCCTGCAGCACGTTTTCCGAAACGTCACTGGATGTAAAGGCATCTTTAAAAAGATTTGAAAAATCGGTTGTGACCGCCATGCTTGCAAAGTTCACGATAACTGAAACAACAAACAGCCCGCCTGCAACCGCAAGTGCTCCCCATCTTTTTTTATTCATGTTACGGCTTCATCCTTCCACATTTGTTTTAACGGCCCTGTATAGGTTTAATTTTATTTTACTTGAAGGGCGGGTACTTTTAAACAAAAATTCGGGCATTTTTCCCGATTTTCGAAAAAATGCCCGGAGGTTTTCGTTTACATCCTATCCAGTTCCTGCCGCCTGAGTTCGACGCGGCGGATCTTCCCTGATGCCGTTTTCGGCAGTTCTTTAATAAACTCAATGGCGCGCGGATATTTGTAAGGCGCGGTGAGCTGCTTCACATGGTTTTGCAATTCTTTTACAAGACCCGGCATGTCCTCGCTGATCCCTTCTTTCAGCACCACAAAAGCTTTTACGATATTTCCGCGGATTTCATGCGGGCTTGCAACAACCGCACACTCTTTGACATAAGGATGTTTTACGAGCGCATCTTCGACTTCAAACGGCCCGATTGTATAACCGGAAGAGATGATGATGTCATCCCGCCTGCCTTCGAACCAATAATAGCCGTCTTCGTCCTTTCTCGCCCTGTCGCCCGTAATATAGTAGTCGCCGCGGTACTGCTGGGCCGTGCGTTCCGGTTCTTTGTAATAATATTTAAAAAGCGCAGGGGTATCTTTATGTACGGCAATATCCCCGACTTCCCCCGGCTTGCACGGCTCGCCGTCCTCGTTAATGATCTCTACCTGGTTTCCCGGAAAAGGTTTTCCCATCGAGCCCGGGCGCAAATCCATATCAATGGAAATTCCGATGAGCAGCGTATTCTCTGTCTGCCCGTAGCCATCCCGGATTTTTATCCCAAAATGTTTTTTAAATACTTCGATCACTTCACGGTTTAACGGTTCCCCTGCGGATACGGCGCTCCGCAAATGTTCCAGATGGTAATGCGACAAATCATCCACTTTTGCCATCAAGCGGTATTCCGTCGGTGTGCAGCAAAGCACATTAATTTTGTATTCATCGAGGAGCGACAAATATTTTTCGGGGTCAAAACGGCCGTTATATACAAAGCCTGCCGCCCCTGAACCGAGCACGGAAAGGAACGGGCTCCAGACCCATTTCTGCCATCCCGGTGCGGCTGTTGCCCAAACTCTGTCATCTTCCCTGATTCCGAGCCAATTCGGTGCGGCTGTACGCAAATGCGAATAACCCCAGCCGTGGGAATGGACGACACCCTTTGGATTGCCGGTCGTTCCGGATGTATAGGACAAAAATGCCATATCATCTTTGGACGTTTTAGCCGTTTCCAGTTGATCGGACGCGGTTTCTTTCGCTTCATCCAAAAATGTCCATCCCGGTTCAGGCTTTCCAATCACAAATTTTTTCAATGCTTCAATCCCGCGGACGTTTTTGAACTGCCCGGCGCAGGAATAATGGGATACAACGCCTTTCACATCGCCCGCCTGAACGCGGTAATCAAGATCCTTTGTCCTGAGCATTTCCGAACTTGGCAAAATAACAATCCCGCATTTTAACGCGGCGAGATACACTTCGTACGCCTCCACAATTCTCGGCACCATGACGAGAATGATATCGCCTTTCTTCAACCCGCTTTTCAGAAAAACGTTCCCGGTTCTATTTGCGTTTTTCATTAATTCCTGGTAAGTGACTTCTCTATGCTTTCCTTCTTTATCTTCCCAAATGAGCGCAACCTTGCGGGGGCCTTGGGCGTATTTTTCAACTTCTTCCGCTATATTGTAAATTTGTGGCGCAATCAGGTCTTCACGACGCAATCAAATCGCCTCCCAAGAGTTTTAGTACCTCATTATTATACCTGATATTAAAAAAATAAGATACACTTGCCCTTTATTTTGTTCATATTCTGGCTTGCGCTAGAATCGAGTAGGAGGAGGTGACTAGCCCCCGTCCTCTCACACCACCGTACGTACGGTTCCGTATACGGCGGTTCAACCAAATAAATGACGCTTGTCACAATACTTTTCATATAGGAGTTACCAAGGGTTTTGTGTAATATTGGACTTTTAGAAATTCGCCAATATGCT
>NZ_BKZR01000068.1:0-7755 GCF_008974225.1 Weizmannia acidilactici
TCCAGTATAAAAAACCGCCGGAAAGACCGGCGGCCATTTTTCCACGCTTTACATGCTGTGTACGATATCTGTGCGTTTGACAACGGTAGAAACAATCGGATAAAGGATAAACATCACGACAGCGTTCAATGCGGCTGCAGGCAAAACGACAGTGCCGAACAAAATGGCGAAAGACCCCGGCAGCCCAACAAGGAAATAAGCCGAACCTAAAAATGCCGTTCCGGAAATAATCGTGCCAACAGCCGTCAAAACAACGAGTATCGGCAACCTTTTCGACAATTTGCCGGATGCAGCCAGCAAGCCGTAAAAAGCAAACGATGTGATCAGCTTATCAATCATGTTCGGGAAAAAACCGCCTGGAAAACTTGATGTTAATCCGGCAATGATCCCGGTCACGGCACCGAGCAAAAGAACATATTTTTTCTCTCTAAATAAAATAATGCCGATAAACATCATCGTGAGCATCATATCGGGCTTCATCCCGAACACGAAACCCGGTATCACTGTGTGCAAAACCGCACCAATCCCAACAAGCAATGCCAAGCTGACAAGCGATTTTGTTTTCATTTGCCTCATCTCTCCTCATCTCTTCTCGTCAATTGGCTTTCCCGGCGTGCCCTCATGGCCGGCGGCGAAAGATTACCATTATTATATCATGTTTCCGGAAGAGTTGTGAATGTTTTTCACAAATTCGCTGATTGTCTATCCCGTAAAAAAAATCCTGCAGTGTGGCAGGAGTTCATTTCATATTTTCTCTGCAATGGCGGAAGCAATTTGCTGGAGGTCTTCCTGGGAGTAATCTTTTTCATGTGTTTTCCAGACTGCCCCGAAGCCGTCGCCTTTCCCATATCTTGGAATGAGGTGCATATGGTAATGGAATACGGACTGGCCGGCAATCTCGCCGTTATTGTTCAATACATTGAGCCCATCCGGCTGAAATGCCGCTTTTAAAGCGTTGGCCACCAGCGGAACGGATTCAAAAAAATTACGGGCAATTTCCGGTGTCAGTTCGTAAATATTTTCTTTATGTTTTTTAGGGACAATGAGCGTATGGCCTTTTGTCACTTGGCTGATGTCAAGGAAAGCATACACATGCTCATTCTCATATACTTTTGCGCTTGGGATCTCACCGTTCACAATTTTACAAAAAATGCACATTCCCATCAACCTTTCCATTTTTTTGATTTCATTATAACGGATAGAAAGGTGAAAGGAAAGAAAACGGGACGGAATCCGTATTGGTCCGTCCCGCTTGCAGGGTTTTTTACAGGTATATTGCCGAAAAGCGCCTTTGATCAACCCATCATTTACGATGAAAGTGGTTGATAATGGGCTTTCTCAACTCTTTCCAACGCTATCATCCCCTTATCGGGTTAAAGTTTAAAGTGCTTTTGCCTTTAAACCATGATGATCTGCCGCAAACACCTTTCGA
Source organism: Weizmannia acidilactici (assembly GCF_008974225.1). Classification (NCBI taxonomy): domain Bacteria; kingdom Bacillati; phylum Bacillota; class Bacilli; order Caryophanales; family Bacillaceae; genus Heyndrickxia; species Weizmannia acidilactici. The sequence goes on from NZ_BKZR01000068.1 coordinate 1,433, forward strand.
TTTGAATGGGTGCCTGGAAATGGTTTACTGGCTTACCTTAAGCATTTCGTACCGGTCTTTGACAACCACCCCGATTTGCTTATTGATTTCCCCTGCATTTATAGAATGGGCAGAATTCCGGAATCTATGCATGCTGGAGCGAAAATTTTACGGGCGGAATTTCTGATTACATTCAGTCCGGCCGGCATTCATGGTACAATAACGGTACGGGTACAGAACTATGGACAAAAGGGGTTCTTGAAATGGCACTATTGGAAGTTCAATCATTAACGGGAGGCTATACAAAAAAGCCTGTCATACAAGATGTTTCATTTACGGTGGAAGCCGGCAAGCTGATCGGCTTAATCGGCTTGAACGGCGCAGGAAAAAGTACGACGATCAAGCATATTATCGGCCTGATGGAACCGAAAAAAGGCCAAATCACAATCAACGGGAAAACATTAAAATCGGATCCGGATGCTTACCGGAAACAGTTTTCATACATACCGGAAACCCCGATCCTGTACGACGAGCTGACATTGGAGGAACATTTGAAACTTACCGCAATGGCGTACGGTATCGATGAAAAAACATACGGTGAAAGAACGGAGACCTTGTTGAAGGAGTTCCGCCTGCATAAAAAACTCGGCTGGTTCCCGGCAAATTTTTCAAAAGGAATGAAGCAAAAGGTCATGATTATGTGCGCCTTTTTGGTTGAGCCAAGCCTGTATATCATTGACGAACCTTTTCTTGGTTTGGATCCGCTCGGCATCCGATCGCTGCTCAATTTAATGAATACGATGAAAAAAAAGGACGCAGGCATATTGATGTCTACGCATATTTTGGCAACGGCGGAACGGTATTGCGACGGATTTATCATTTTACATAACGGAAAGATCCGCGCAAAAGGGACGCTATCACAACTGCAGGAGCAATTCGGCATGCCTGGTGCGACATTGGATGATTTGTACATCCGGCTGACAAAGGATGATGAAGATGAACGGAATTGACCACCTTTGGAAAGAACGGTTTGCGTCGTATTTAAAAGAGCTCAGGCGCTACAGCCGGTATATTTTTAACGACCATCTTCTATTTGTGCTCATTTTCGGGCTTGGGGCCGCTGCTTTTTATTACAGCCGCTGGGTCCGGCATCTTGAACCCGATTTCCCCGCCGCACTTGTGATGGGCGTAGTGCTCGGGCTTGTTTTGGCGGCCAGCCCTGTCCATACTTTGCTAAAAGAAGCGGACCAAGTGTTCTTGATCCCGATGGAAATGCGGATGCGCCCCTTTTTCCGGAAGGCCATCCTGTTCAGCTTCAGCATCCAGGCGTATGTGTTGCTTTTTGCGCTTGCTGCCCTGATGCCGATGTATGCCAAAGTGACGGGTCGAGGATTCGGCAGTTTTTTCGGCCTGCTCGTGATGCTGTTCGTTTTAAAAATATGGAACCTGCTTTTGGTTTGGTACGTATTAAAACTGACGGATGCTTCCGTCCCTGTTTGGGATTGGATTGTCCGGTTTGCCTGCAGCGCCGCGTTTGTTTTTCTTGTTGTAAAATGCGCCCCTGTCTGGCTGGTCGGGATATTGGCTGCTGTGATGATCGTTTTGTTCGCATATTTTTACAGGCTGGCAAAAAACCGGACGCTGAGGTGGGATGTGCTGATCGAACGTGAACAGAGAAGAATGATGGGTTTTTACCGGTTTGCGAATTTGTTCACAGACGTGCCGGAACTGAAAGCGCAGGTAAAACGGTGCAAATGGCTTGATCCGCTCCTTGGCGGCATCCATTACGGGCAGGAACACGCTTACCAATATTTGTTTGCGCGGACATTCCTCCGAACAAGCCAATATTTCGGACTTTATGTGCGGCTGACGACAATCGGGGCGGTATTGCTGTTTTTCAGTCATGAACGTTTACTGGCGTTATCCCTTGCGGTTGTGTTTATATACTTGACCGCATTCCAAATGATTCCCATGATCGGCTACCATGATTTAAAAATTTGGCTTCGGCTTTATCCGGTCCACACTCGCTTAAAAAAAGCCTCTTTTCTCCGATTGCTGTCGGTTTGCCTGTATGTGCAGACGGTAGTGTTTGCGGCGGCTTCCGCTTTAAACGGCTTATGGATGAACGGGTTGCTCGTCCTCGCTGCAGGGGCCGTGTTTACGTGGTTGCTTATTGTCTGGTATGTTCCGGGAAAAATCCGGAAAACATGAAATACACAGTAAAGGAGTGGTTTCATGGAATATGAAAAGGAAGCCCGCCAGGAATTGGAAGAGTGGAGACGGAAAATCACGAAGCGTTCCGGGATATTGAGCCGGGCTGCAAAAGGTGCACAATTGAAAATCAACAATTGGATCCCGGATAAAGTGCAAGCCGTGATCACGGAAGGCATCAGGAAAATGGTGCAGGGCGCTTTATATAGTTCCGAATTTTTAACGAAAAGCGGTATGACCGCTCATTTGCCGCTCAAGGAAAAAGAAACACTGATCTGGGAAAAACTCGAACGTTATAAAAAACTGGCGTCCGCGGAAGGTGCGGGAACTGGGGCGGGTGGTTTTTTCCTCGGCTTGGCCGATTTTCCGCTGCTGTTGTCCATCAAGATGAAATTTTTGTTTGACACGGCTGCCATCCACGGGTTTGACACGGATACGCCGGAAGAACGCTCCTTTATTTTGCACGTCTTCCAGCTTGCGTTTTCAAGCGATGCACACCGGAAAAAGATGCTCGGGGTGGTTGAGAACTGGGAAAAGCATCCCGTCCTTCCTGAAGAAATTGATTGGAAAGTGCTGCAGCAAGAGTACCGTGACTATCTCGACTTTGTCAAAATGCTGCAGCTTGTGCCCGGCATCGGCGCTGCGGTCGGGGCGTACGCGAACTATAATTTGCTTCATCATCTCGGGGAAACGGCTTTGAACGCCTACCGGATCAGGTATTTTTCGGATAAAAAAAGAGCGCAGGCTTTTTGAACCGCCTGCTCCCTTTTTTACGCATTTTGATACTGGATGGCTGCAGTGCCCAATGTTTTTGCCGCAATCAACATTGCTTTTTCATTGATGTCAAAACGGGGATGGTGGTGCGGGTAAGCCGGGTCCGCTTTTTCCGGATCCGCCCCAGTGAAGAAAAAGGCCCCTTTTACATGCTGCAAATAATAGGCAAAATCTTCCCCAATCATGGACGCGTCAATTTCTTCGACTTTTTTTACTTCAGGAATTTGTTTCGCGCATTCCGCCAAAAATTCCGTCTCCGCATCGTGGTTTACAACCGGCGGGTAGCCGCGGAAATATTCGTAGTCGTATTTGCAATCGGCTGTCAGGCATGTTCCTTTGACGATCCGCTCAATTTCTTTTTCCACGCTGTCCCTTACTTCTTCGTCAAATGTCCGGACTGTCCCTGTGATTTTCGCCGTATCGGCAATGACATTGAATGCATCTCCGGATTCAAACGTACCAATTGTTAGTACGGCCGATTGGACCGGATTGATGCGCCGGCTGACAACTTGCTGGAGATTGGTGACAAGCTGCGCCCCGATTACGACGGCGTCTTTTGATAGATGCGGCTGCGCGCCGTGCCCGCCATGGCCATGGATCATGATTTCAAAACGATCGGCTGCTGCCATGAATGGCCCTTTTCGGTACTGGATATGTCCGGTCGGAGCCGTTGCCCATAAATGTGTGCCGAAAACCGCATCAACCCCGTCGAGGCAGCCGTCTTCGATCATTGCTTTCGCCCCGCCCGGCGCAAATTCTTCGGCATGCTGGTGAATGAATACAAACTCACCTTGCAGTTCATCTTTCAATTTGTGGATCGCTTTGGCAAGGATCAGAAGCGTCGCGGTGTGCCCGTCATGCCCGCATGCATGCATCACACCCGGCACTTGCGATTTATACGGTACGTCATTTTCTTCCTGGATCGGAAGTGCATCAAAATCGGCACGCAGTGCAATTGTTTTTCCGGGTTTGGCGCCTTTCACACGGGCGACGATGCCGTTTCCTCCGACATGCTCGCGCACCCCAATGCCTAGTTTTTTGTAAAAATCAGCAATATAGCGGGCCGTTTCCACTTCTTTAAAAGATAATTCCGGATGCATGTGGAGATATCTCCTTACTTCCACCATTTCCGGGTATAGGGCCTCAAGCTTTTTATGTAAATTTTCTAATGGCATCCAAACTCCCCCTAAGATAATGTTTTTACTATTATATCATGGATTTTTCCTTTTAAAAGAAAGCGGCGCAGGGGATGCGGCCGCTTTTTGGGGTTCAGATGAGGAAAATGGCAACAATGGTGGTCACAACAAGGCCGATGATGACCGGGATCAAATTGCGCCGCGCGAGTTCAAATGGATCGACGTTGCAGATCGCCGCCGCCGGGATCAGCGCCCACGGAATAATGGTTCCGCCGCCGACATAAATGGCGGCAACTTGCCCGAGTGCCGTCAAGGTTGCTGCGCCGGAGCCGATCGCATGGGAAAACAGATTTGCAATCGAACCGGCGAGTGAAATCCCTGAAAACCCGGATCCATCAAGGCCGGTAATGACGCCGACTCCAGCAACTGTTAATGCGCCGATTTTTTTTGAGATTGGCATAACTGCCGCCAGAGCGCCGCCGAGGTCATTGACAATACCTTGGGAAGCTTTCGGTAGTTCGGCACCTATCATCGTGTGGAAGCCATCCCCGCCAAGATAGAAAAATGCAGCAATCGGGATCACAGGTCCGAATACTTGGAAACCGAATTGCAGGCCATCGATCAAATATTTCGTAACGTTTTCCAGACCGTTTTTGTGGGAACCGGTAAGGGCGATCAAGAGCAAAATGATGATCGACGTGCCGCCGACCAGTGCCGTAGCCGCATCCCCCTGTAATTTGAAGACGGCCATTGCGGTGATGTCGAGAATAAATAACACCGGGATGAGTACGGCGAAAAAATTTCTGTAGGCGGGCTTGAGCCGGAATTCTTTGGTGCCGGATGAAGCGGAGGCGTGTGCTGCAGTTTGGATTGCGGCAGGAAGCACACCTTTTTTTATGTCGCGTTTTAACAGCATGAAGGCGGTAATGGTTGTGACGGCGCCCATGACGATGACTAATGGGATGCTTGCTTCGATAACGGATGATACCGGGAGCCCAGCGCCGTCCGCCGTTAGTTTCGGCGCGCCCTGGATGACGTAGTCGCCGGAAAGCGCGATGCCGTGGCCGAACAAGTTCATGGCAACAGCTGCGCCGATTGCCGGCAGCCCGACCCGCAATGCAACCGGCAGCAGCACGGCCCCCATAAGTGCAACAGCAGGGGAAGGCCAAAAGAAAGTTGAGATCACAAACATCAATAGCCCGATCACCCAGAAAGCGAGGTTTGGCCCTTTGATGAGTTTGGCAAACGGGGCGACCATCACATCATTGATGCCGGTATCAAGCAGGCTTTTGCTCATCGAAACGATAATCGATATAACAAGAATAATCGGCAGTAATTCTTTAATGGCAAACACAAAACTGGTGAAAACCCCGCTGACTGATGCGGAAAAAGAACCGGTCGCAATGAAAGCAATCACAAAAATTCCGGCAATGCAAATAATGGACGTATCCTTTTTCAACACCATCATGCGAATAATAAGAACAATAAAGGTTAAATACACCCAGTGAATAATCGTCAAATCAATGCCCATCTCCATACCTCCTTCTTTAATGCAAGGTATGCGGAGGCATAGGATAGGTGACTGTCCCGGATTGCAGTTATCCGTTTGATTTCTTTTTTGTTTCGCTAGGTAATTCCCGATAAGCATTCCTATATGCTCTGTAAAAATAAGTTTTATTTGTAAAACCAACTTCCTGGATAATACTGCTGATTGAATGATTGGTCGTTTCCAGCAACATTTTGGCACGATTGAGGCGTTGTTTTGTTACGAGCTCAGTGAAAGTTAATCCGGTTTTCTCTTTCACCAAATTACTTAAGTAATTTTTATTGTAGCCCAATTTCTCTGCCGCTTTCTTTAAGGTTATGTTTTTATAGTCCTTCTCAATAAGCTCGAGAAAGGCAATAATATTTTCATTACTTGGATAAGAGAGACGTGGATCAGAAAATTCAAGATTATAATTGCGAATCAATTCAGTAAAGAGAATTGGGAGATAAAGGCTGATTATTTCTCCCGAAAAATCTTTTGGGAAAAAGTACTCTAAAAAAATTTGATGAAGAATATGTTGAACATGCGGTATCTTTCCAACGTGAAAAATCAGGTAATTGTTCTGGTTTTGGACTCCGCTAAAAGAATTTAAAAGAAATTCGAATAATAAACTCCTGCTTTTTTTCACGCTATTTAACCATTTAATACTGATATTGCTATTTCTAAATAAGATATTA
>NZ_BKZR01000069.1:0-7654 GCF_008974225.1 Weizmannia acidilactici
CTCGCATATTTTAAAGTATCCGGGGTCGTTCGGTTCTCCTGGATAAAGGAATCCGGCCATTTTTCAATAAAAATACTGATACGTTAAAATACGGGGTACCAGCTTTTTTCCCCATACGCCAAATGAAAACTCCGCCTCCTCATGCCACAAAATGTATTCATTCATTTTTAGCCGTAAGAAACTGCAGGCATAAGAACGGTCCTTTTTCCATTGCGGTGTGCAAAAAAAGGGTGATGGCCGGGAAGTCGGATGTTTCCCGGCTTTTGAGCAGTTCCGCCCACCATTCCGTTTCGTACCGGGAGATCATGCTGAGGTTGTACAAAAGCAAGTAATGGACCAGTATATCCGGGAGGTCGTTTTCTTTATGCATTTTAAACGGAAAGCAAAATTGCTTTTTAAAAAGATGGAACCGAAACGGCAGGGGAAGAAACTCGCCGCAAGAAAATGAAACGCCCCCTTCATCCGCTCCAACGCCCTCAAGTCTGCCGTGCATTTTTTCAGCCAAATAGTTGGAAAATCTTTCAGCTGTCATATGAAAGCCGTCCAGAACCTTGGAAGGCAGGAGGTATTTGCCGCCTTTTTCTTCAACAAAAATAAAATGCTTTTGATGGGGAAATGCAGTGTCGAGTTCCGGAATTTGCATGAGCAGGCTTTGCATGGAATATTTATTGCCTTCTAACGGGCCAAGCTGAAACATTTTATTTGCGAGATGGGCGCATAACCCCATTTTTTGGATTTTGACTTCATCTCCACCAAACCGGTAGTTTTGTTTCTTTTTTTTCCGCGATGTTACTCCGTGTGCCAGGACAGAAGTCGTTTCGGGATAGAGCGGGTCGACTGACAGCAGGCAGGCTTTCAGCAAATGGACAAAGCCGTAAAAAAGCAGGACGGGCTGGATCGAAACGGGTGCCTGTATTGCCTGACGGTAGTAAGCTTCCCCATGTTCCAGGTAATACATAAAAGCGTAGCAGTTCTCATAGCTTTTGGCGGAAAAATCGTCATACCCCGCAGTTTTATACCGGTTCTTTAAATATGCTTGTGTATATTCAGCCGATTGAAATTGTATCAGTTCGTCCCAGTGATTGATCACAGCCAATATTTCGCCCTCCGAATTAACTGAATAGTTTTATATGTCGTTAGGATCTTGACAGTATTATGTCCAATTGATAACCTACTAATAATATTCTTATCAGTTCAGGAGGGGTTCGCATGTGGGAATCGAAGTTCGTGAAGGAAGGCCTTACTTTTGATGATGTACTTTTAATACCTGCGAAATCAGACGTATTGCCAAAAGATGTCAACACAAGTGTAGCATTGACCGGAACATTGGAACTGAACATCCCGATTATCAGCGCCGGCATGGATACCGTTACGGAAGCAGAAATGGCGATTGCGATGGCAAGGCAGGGCGGACTCGGCATCATCCATAAAAATATGAGCATTGAACAGCAGGCGGAACAGGTGGACCGTGTAAAACGATCGGAAAACGGCGTCATCACCAATCCGTTTTTCCTTACTCCGGATGAGCAGGTGTTTGCGGCAGAGCATTTAATGAGCAAGTACCGGATTTCCGGTGTGCCGATTGTTAATAACCGGGAAGAACAGAAACTTGTCGGGATTTTGACCAACCGCGACATGCGGTTCATTGAAGATTATTCCATTCAAATCTCGGACGTCATGACGAAGGAAAATTTGGTGACGGCCCCCGTAGGTACGACATTGAATGAAGCGGAACAGCTTTTGCACCGCTATAAAATTGAAAAGCTTCCGCTTGTTGATGGCAACGGCGTGCTGAAAGGGCTCATTACGATCAAAGATATCGAAAAAGTCATCGAATTTCCAAATGCTGCAAAAGACGAACAAGGCCGCCTTTTAGCCGGTGCGGCGGTCGGCGTAACGAAAGATGCGATGAAACGGGTGGAAATGCTTGTTGAAGCCGGGGTTGACGTGATTGTCATCGATACGGCACACGGCCATTCAAAAGATGTACTTGAGACGGTTGCGCAAATCCGGAAAGCTTACCCTTCATTAAATATGATTGCGGGGAATGTCGCAACGGCGGAAGGAACAAAAGCGCTGATTGATGCCGGTGCCGATATTGTAAAAGTCGGGATCGGACCGGGTTCAATCTGCACTACAAGGGTTGTCGCCGGCGTCGGTGTGCCGCAAATTACGGCGATCTACGATTGTGCAACGGAAGCGAGAAAATACGGAAAGGCGATCATTGCGGACGGCGGCATCAAATATTCCGGCGATATTGTAAAAGCATTGGCTGCAGGCGGCCATGCCGTCATGCTCGGAAGCTTGCTTGCCGGGACGTCGGAAAGCCCGGGGGAAACGGAAATTTACCAGGGGCGGCAGTATAAAGTTTACCGCGGCATGGGGTCGATTGGTGCAATGGAAAAAGGGTCCAGAGACCGCTACTTCCAAGAAGATGCGAAAAAACTTGTGCCGGAAGGGATTGAAGGCCGTGTTCCATTTAAAGGCAGCCTGCAGGATGTGATCTATCAATTAATCGGCGGCCTGCGTTCCGGTATGGGATACTGCGGTGCGAAAGATTTAACAGCATTGCGGGAAGAAGCCCAGTTTATCCGTATGACAGGGGCAGGTTTACGCGAAAGCCATCCGCATGATGTGCAAATCACAAAAGAAGCACCGAATTATTCTTTATCTTAATAAACTCAAGAATGCGTATGGCTGTGGCGGGAGCGATTCCTCCTGCCATTTTTTATGTGATTTTATAGACTTTGTTCATCTACTTTTTCAGCTTGAACTATGTTAAAATATGCAAAGTGCATACATATCATGATGGAGGGTTAAAAGTGAAAAAAAGGTTGCAGAAAATGACATTCGCTTTTTTGGCGTGCCTTTTGGCTGCAGGGGTTTTGCAGCTGCCAAAAAAAGCTTATGCGCAGGATAATTTGGACATTCATGCAAAAGCAGCGATTCTCATCGATGCGGACAACGGACAAATATTGTATGAGAAAAATGCTGACCAGGCATTGGGTATTGCTTCCATGAGCAAAATGATGACGGAATACCTTCTTTTAAAAGCAATCCATGAAAAGAAAATCTCATGGGATCAAAAAGTGACGATCAGCGATTATGCGTACCACGTTTCCCAAAAGCGTGACCTTTCCAATGTGCCGTTAAGAAAAGGCGAGAAATATACCGTGAAAGAATTGTTCCAGGCAATGGCCATTTATTCGGCAAACGGCGCAACCATCGCACTTGCGGAAACGTTGGGCGGAACGGAAAAAAACTACCTTAACATGATGAATAAACAGGCAAAAACATTCGGCCTGACGAATTATAAGTTTGTGAACGCAACAGGCTTAAATAACAGGGATTTAGACGGCATGCAACCGGGTGGGACAGGCAGTACGGAAGAAAATCTTGTGTCAGCTAGATCTGTTGCAAAGATTGCATACCATTTGATCCATGATTACCCTGAAATTTTACAAACAACCAGCATTGCGAAAATGAAATTCCGTGCCGGGACGAATGATGAAATTGCAATGCAGAACTGGAACTGGATGCTCCCTTCTTTGGTGTACGGAAGGCAGGGCGTTGACGGCCTGAAAACCGGCAACACGGATTATGCGGGATATTGCTTTACAGGAACGTCAAAACAAAACGGCATGCGGATTATTACAGTCGTCCTTCATGCGGAAGATGCAAACGGAAAAAGCACGATGAAAGCCCGTTTTGATGAAACGAATAAATTAATGGATTATGCTTATAACAACTTTACAGAGAAAACACTTTACCCGAAAGGCTATACGGTGAAAAAGACGGTCAGCGTGAAAGCCGGGAAAGAAAAGCAGGCTGCTGTCGCCACAAAAGCGCCGCTCATCGTTGCTGTGAAAAACGGAGAAGATAAGATGTACAAGCAGGTTGTAAAACTGGATTCGAAGCAAATCACGGCGCCGGTGAAAAAAGGCATGAAGGTCGGTACATTGTACGCTCAATATACAGGCGGCCAGGAGCTCGGTTACTTGTACGGCCCGAAATCGGCAAACGTTGCTTTGGTCACGAAAAACGATATCGAAAAAGCCAACTGGTTTGTGCGGATGATGCGCGGGATTGGCGGTTTCTTCTCCGGCCTTTGGCAACACACGGTCGGCAGCTTATTTTAAAATTTCAGGGCAAGGATTTCTTGTCCTGTTTTTTTATGGGGATAGTTTCGCGGAATCAACATGGTTCGTCAGCACAGCCTAATGAAAATTCTTTTACAAAGGCGCGGAAAAATTTTGCTTCTTGACAAGCCTGCTTTTTTGGTGTTTATTTAAATTATTGTACATATAAATAAGAATTTTTAATTTTATAAAGGGGCGTACAAATCATGAAAACAGGAACAGATCTAGTGAAACGCGGCATGGCGGAAATGCAGAAGGGCGGAGTCATCATGGATGTCGTCAATGCCGAACAGGCGAAACTTGCTGAAGAGGCAGGCGCTGTCGCCGTAATGGCATTAGAACGCGTTCCGTCCGATATCCGCAAAGCAGGCGGTGTTGCCCGTATGGCTGATCCGCGCATCATCGAAGAAGTGATGGCAGCGGTCAGCATTCCGGTGATGGCAAAAGCAAGAATCGGCCATATTGTAGAAGCACGCGTGCTTGAGGCGATGGGTGTTGATTACATTGATGAAAGTGAAGTATTGACGCCGGCTGATGAAGAATTCCATATCAATAAAAAAGAATTTACTGCCCCGTTTGTGTGCGGCTGCCGTGATTTGGGCGAAGCTGCCCGCCGGATCGGGGAAGGCGCCTCGATGTTAAGGACAAAAGGTGAACCGGGAACAGGGAATATTGTCGAAGCAGTACGGCATATGCGCAGGGTGAATGCACAGGTGCGCAAAGTCGTGAATATGAGCGAAGATGAGCTGATGACGGAAGCAAAGCAGCTTGGTGCCCCTTATGAAGTGTTGCTGCAAATCAAAAAAGAAGGCAGGCTGCCGGTTGTGAACTTTGCTGCAGGCGGGGTGGCGACACCGGCAGATGCGGCTTTAATGATGCAGCTTGGTGCAGACGGTGTGTTTGTCGGATCCGGCATTTTCAAATCGGAAAACCCGGAAAAATATGCAAAAGCGATTGTCGAAGCGACGACCCATTATCAAGATTATAAATTGATTGCCGAATTGTCGAAAGATCTTGGCATGGCAATGAAAGGACTTGAAATTTCAACATTGCCGGCTGAAGCAAGAATGCAGGAGCGCGGCTGGTAAGGAGAATCAGCATGAAGAAAATCGGAGTTTTGGGCCTGCAGGGCGCTGTCCGGGAACATATCCGGGCAGTGGAAAATTGCGGGGCGGAAGGAATCGTCATCAAGAAAAAAGAGCAACTGGAAGAAATAGATGGCCTGATCCTCCCGGGCGGGGAAAGCACAACGATGCGCCGGTTAATTGACCGGTACGGTTTTATGGACGAATTGAAGCAGTTTGCCAAAAGCGGAGGCCCGGTATTCGGCACTTGCGCAGGCCTGATTTTGCTTGCTAAACGCATTGAAGGCCAGAATGATGCCCATATTGGCGCGATGGATATCACGGTTGCGCGCAATTCGTTCGGCCGCCAGCGGGAAAGCTTTGAAGAAACGATCCGTGTTGAAGGTGTGGCGGAAGATTTTCCGGCAGTTTTTATACGCGCGCCCCATATCGTGTCTGTTGAAAACAACGTCGACATCCTTGCCGAATGCCGCGGAAGGATCGTCGCTGTCCGGGAGGGGAACCTGCTTGGATGCTCGTTCCATCCGGAATTAACGGATGATCTGCGCATGACCGAATATTTTTTGAACATGGCGTAAGTCGCGCATAGCCTGTTGCAAATCGGATAAAATTGTAGTACATTAATGTGTAAATTAAGAATGTAAAAGCTATGACAGGAACCAGTAGCAGAACGTTTTTCCGAAAGAGAGTCGGTGGCTGGTGGAAACCGATGGGAAGCTTCTGTGAATCCATCCTTGAGCGGGGTGTTGAAAGTCCGGACGAGTAGGCATCCCCGGGAATAAAAACCCGTTATCCATGCAAAGCGGAAAACAAATGGTTTTGTTTTCAAATTGGGTGGCAACGCGGGTCAACTCTCGTCCCTGTTTCAGGGCGGGAGTTTTTTATTTGAATTATGATAAAAGGAGAAGGATTAGCATGTTGGACATGAAATTTTTGCGTGCGAATTTTGACGAAGTAAAGAAGCGGATGCAGCACCGCGGCGAGGATTTGGCAGATTTTGAAAAATTCGGGGGGCTGGATAAAAAACGCCGTGAACTGATCATGGAAAGCGAGAAGTTAAAAAACAAACGGAATGAAGTTTCGCAGCAGGTAGCGGTGCTGAAGCGCGAAAAGAAAGATGCAACGCATTTGATCGAAGAAATGCGCGAAGTAGGGGATAAAATCAAAAGCCTTGATGCCGAGTTAAAAGAAGTGGAAGCAGAGCTTGAATCATTGATGCTTTCAATTCCAAACATTCCGCATGAAAGCGTGCCGATCGGCGACAGCGAAGACGATAATGTCGAAATCCGCAAATGGGGGGAAGTGCGCCAGTTCGGATTTGAACCGAAACCGCACTGGGATCTTGCGGCAAATTTGGATATTCTTGACTTTGAAAGGGCCGCAAAAGTAACCGGCAGCCGCTTTGTGTTTTATAAAGGGCTCGGCGCCCGCCTGGAACGCGCCCTCTACAATTTCATGCTTGATCTGCATGTGGAGGAACATGGCTATGAAGAAGTTTTGCCGCCGTATATGGTAAATCGCGCCAGCATGACAGGGACGGGGCAGCTGCCGAAATTTGAAGAAGATGCTTTCCTGGTGGAAAGCAAAGACTACTTCCTGATCCCGACAGCCGAAGTGCCGGTGACAAACTACCACCGCGATGAAATTTTGAACGGCGACGATCTGCCGATCAGTTATGTGGCATTCAGCGCCTGTTTCCGTTCCGAAGCGGGTTCTGCCGGGCGTGATACACGCGGTTTGATCCGGCAGCACCAATTCAATAAGGTGGAGCTTGTGAAATTTGTGAAACCGGAAGACTCCTATGACGAACTCGAAAAATTGACGGGCCATGCCGAAAAAGTGCTCCAGCTGTTGGGTCTGCCTTACCGTGTGATGAGCATGTGCACTGCCGACCTCGGTTTTACGGCAGCGAAAAAATATGACATTGAAGTGTGGCTCCCAAGCTCCAATACGTACCGTGAAATTTCTTCTTGCAGCAATTTCGAAGCATTTCAGGCAAGGCGCGCGAATATCCGCTTCCGCAGGGAACCAAACGCCAAACCGGAACATGTCCATACGCTGAACGGTTCAGGGCTTGCGATCGGGCGCACAGTTGCGGCGGTGCTTGAAAATTACCAGCAGGAAGATGGCAGCGTCGTGATTCCTGAAGTGCTCCGTCCGTATATGCGCGTGGATGTGATTAAACCGAAATAAGGCGGAAATACCCGGCTTCCGAATGGCGAAAAGAAGCCGGGTGATTTTTTTATCCTATTCTTGACTTGTTTTGGGGGGGTAGGTTATAATCTTTTCTGTCAATACGGAGGAATACCCAAGTCTGGCTGAAGGGATCGGTCTTGAAAACCGACAGGCGGGTCACACCCGCGCGGGGGTTCGAATCCCTCTTCCTCCGCCACTTAGAGAAGCAAACACGCATAGAAATTGGAGATACAA
>NZ_BKZR01000070.1:0-7644 GCF_008974225.1 Weizmannia acidilactici
CAAGGATCAATCGCTTTGTTTTTCAGCGACTTTCATATCATATCACCGACCGCCAAGCATGTCAATAACTTTTTTCGAGAAGTTTCATGCCAGTTGCCGCGACAAAATTAATTATACTAAAATAGTATACTCCAGTCAATATATTTTTTAAATAAAATATCAAAAAAAACGTCAAAGAAAGAAACGGCAATCTGTTTCTTTCTTTGACATTTATCCGACCGTTACGGCAGGATCCATGTTTGAATAACGGCCAGCCCGATAATGCCGGGAACCCCCAGAATGCCGGATACGGATACCGTAGCCAGATTAATGGGAATATGCAGCCCGTAACGGCCCCCAAGCTGATTTAAAAAGAAAAGGAGCACAGCCCCTATGATGGCTTTTATGCACAACTTTCCCGCCCACCGCAGCGGTTTGGTTAAAGCTGTTGAAAACAATAGGAGAAGAATCAGGCTCACAATGGCGATAATGATAACGGTCGAGCTCAAAATTGGTTCACCCCTTTTTTTCTGGCTACAGCCATTTTATGAAGAAGTTGTCCAAAAAAGAACTTGAGCCGGAGCGCGCGGTTAATGAAGGCTGATTTTCCTTTTCTTCACTTCGCGGAAAAGAAAGACATATTTTGCTTCCGTAATTTTTGTCCGGTAGTACAGTTCTTCGTTGAATTCGAAGCTCATGTTTTGGATGGCGTTTTGACGGGCCCACTCATTTTTAACCTCCGTGACCAAATCCAAAAGGAGCGCATCATATTCTTTCCTGAGCTTTTGCTTTTTGCTGAACATCCATATCCACCCCGTACGGTTAAATTTCCCTTCTGCCTTCCAGTGCTTTCGATAAAGTGACCTCATCGGCGTATTCCAAATCGCCGCCCACCGGAAGCCCGTGCGCAATCCGCGTCACTTTAATGCCGGTTGGTTTTAAAAGCCTCGAAATATACATGGCAGTTGCTTCGCCCTCAATATTCGGATTGGTTGCAAGAATAACTTCCTGGACGGTTTCATCTTGCAGCCGTTTCAACAAGTCCGGCACACTGATATCTTCCGGCCCGATGCCATCCATCGGCGAAATCGCCCCGTGTAAAACATGGTACAATCCGTTGTACTCTTTCATTTTTTCCATGGCGATCACATCTTTCGGCTCCTGGACAACGCAAATGATACTTTTGTCACGGTGCGGATCGGAACAAATATAGCACGGGTCCTGGTCCGTAATATGGCCGCAGACGGAACAGTACGTCAAATCCCGTTTCGCGTCGACAAGCGCCTTGGCGAACTCGAGTACGCTGTCTTCTTTCATATCAAGAACAAAAAACGCCAGTCGGGCCGCGGTTTTCGGCCCAATTCCTGGCAGTTTCATAAAACTATCCATTAATTTTGTAATTGGTTCAGGATATTGCATTGTTGACCACACCTTTAAAATCCCGGGATATTTAACCCTTTCGTAAATTTGCCCATTGTCTGCTCTGAAAGTTCGTCTGCTTTTTTAAGCGCGTCATTTGTTGCGGCGAGCACAAGATCCTGCAGCATTTCAATATCGTCAGGATCGACAACTTCTTCCTTAATACGCACTTCAAGCACTTTTTTATGGCCCGAAACGACGACCGTGACCATACCGCCGCCTGCCGTGCCTTCCACTTTTTGCTCGCCAAGCTGCTCCTGCGCCTGCAGCACTTCTTTTTGCATTTTTTGCATCTGTTTCATCATTTTTTGCATATTACCCATATTTCCCATTCCACGCATATTAAACCCTCCATTTAGTCTTTGATTTCAATTAATTCGGAACCCACCAGCTTGATCGCCTCGGACACAACCGGATCATCCGGCATCTTTTCTTCCTCCGTTTCTTCTTTACGGTGGTGGATGTAATTTTCCCTGATCATGTTCCATTCATTTTCGGGAACGCCTGCCGCCTGATACGCAGTGCCCGTCAATTCACTCAACACGGCCGTGATGGCATGTAAAAATTTCTGGTTTTCCATCGCCATTTGGCAGTGGATCTCATACTTAAACTTAATTACAAAAGCATTGGGCGATGCCGCGACCGGTTCCGCTTCATTTAAAAGCGCCGCCTGCGAGCGCATCTGCCTGCTGTTGAGCGTCTCGATCATATCATTCCAGTGGCCTTTGATGAGCTGTAAATCCTGTTTTGTTGCTTCTCTTAATATATCATGAATCCTTCCGACTTGTACCTTAAAACCTTTCGAAGCACGCGGAATTTTTTTCGGCGCCTGCCTGGCCGGCCTTGCTTCCTCATCTTCACGCGGCGACAGCCCGTTTTGCTTTAAAGCCTGTATTTCCTTTTCCAGCTCGTGGACTTTGGCGGCAAGCTTTTGGACAAGATCGTTTTCCGCGGGAGCCGGCTTTTTTTCCTCGCAAAGCTTGATAAAAGCTACTTCCAAATATATCCTAACCATATTTGAAAACCGCATGTCCTGCTGCGTCTTGTTCAGGATATCGATGTAATGGTAAATCTCATCGGTCGAAAGCTCGCGACTGATTTCTTTGATCTCTTCGTCAATATATACTTTTTCAACGGCTTCTTCCATTTGCGGAGCGGTTTTATAAAGAAGCATATCCCGGAAATAAAGGATAAAATCTTCAACGAGCCTTGAAGCATCTTTTCCCTGTTGAAGAAGCGCATCAACGATGTCCAGGCATTTTCCAACATCTTTCTTTTGGATGGCCCGGGCAAGCTGGGTGAAATCATTTTGGGAAATCGAGCCCGTTACCGTTAAAGCATCTTCCACCCTTACTTTCCCATCGCTGAAAGACACCGCCTGGTCAAGCAGGCTCAAAGCATCCCGCATGCCGCCTTCCGCTGCATGGGCAATGATATTCATCGCCTGTTCATCATATTCAATCCCGGTCTGGCCGGCAATGTATATCAGCCGTTTTAAAATGTCCCGGGATGTGATCCTTTTAAAATCAAACCGCTGGCATCGGGAAACAATCGTAAGCGGAATTTTATGGGGTTCGGTTGTTGCCAAAATAAAAATCACATGCTTCGGGGGTTCTTCCAGTGTTTTCAGCAATGCATTGAATGCGCCGATTGACAGCATATGGACTTCGTCAATAATATACACTTTATATTTTACGACGCTCGGCGCATATTTGACTTTGTCGCGGATATCCCGGATGTCATCCACGCCGGTATTGGATGCGGCGTCGATTTCAATCACATCTGGGATGGTGCCGTCCGTAATGCCCCGGCATACCGCGCACTCATTGCACGGTTCCCCGGTTGGTGCATGTTCGCAGTTTACCGCTTTCGCCAAAATTTTGGCGGCACTCGTTTTCCCTGTACCCCTTGGGCCAGAGAAAAGATAAGCATGCGTTGTCTTTTGCTGCAGGAGGGCATTCTGCAACGTTTTCGTCACATGCTCCTGCCCCACAACATCTGCAAACTTCTGCGGCCGCCATACACGGTATAACGCCTGATAAGCCATTTTCAATCCTCCCGGCCTGATTTGCAGTCGTAATCATGCTGCTTCCGATTCACACATTTCTTTTATTATACCTTAGGACAAACCATTTTACATCCATAATCGCACCCTATAGAAAAACCCATCCCGAACCAGGATGGGTATGATCGCTGTATGAAATTAAACTGCCGCGCACCTTTCCTCGACTAACCCTCATAAGCGTTACTTAAGCAGTTAGCTCGGCCCAGGCTGCCCTGCGGCACATGGAATGGTCCACTTAATGCTGCTTCCTTCCGGACCTGACATGGTTCATGGAGTTCCATTGCGCAGGACCCGGACGTCAACACCACTTACTTAAGGCAGACCCTACAAGCAGCCAGCCTCAGAAAGGGATTCAGTCCCGCTGGAGCGGATTGCGGGTACAGGGCACCGCTACCTCCCCACCTAGCGCGGCAAAATTGATACCATTGTTCAAGCGTTATTGGCTAACGCATAATTTAGTATACCTGTCTTTTAGAAAAAAAGCAATCACTCCTGCCTGTTAATTGGTGGAATTTGTGCCATTCTTTTTGGCCACCGTTTTTTCTTTCTTTTTCTTTTCCCTTAGCGACCGGAAAAATGACCGCAGCAATTCCCCGCATTCTTCTTCGAGCACACCGCTTACCACTTCGCTTTGATGGTTGAAACGGCTATCCTGCAGCAAATTCATCAATGTACCCGCGCAGCCCGCTTTCGGATCTTTAGCTCCGTATACGACCCGCTTGATCCTTGATTGCAAAATGGCGCCGCTGCACATCGGGCACGGTTCAAGCGTCACGTACAGCTTGGCATTTTCGAGACGCCACGACCCTGTCCGCGCGCAAGCTTTTTCAATTGCCAAAAGTTCGGCGTGCGCCGCTGCGTTTTGCGTCGTTTCCCGCAGGTTATGGCCGGATGCGATCACTTCTTCATCAAGGACAATGACCGCCCCGATCGGCACTTCATTCATGGCTTCCGCTTTTTTGGCTTCCGCAATCGCTAAGCGCATATAATATTTATCCCGATTTTCCAAATCTAAAACTCCTCCACATAAAGCATCCGTATTCTTATCGTAACACAGCCCGCCCGGAAAAAAACACTGCCGGGAGCACCCAAACAAAGAATTCCCGCGTGCCAAAAGGACCATTAATTTTAGACAGATAGAGAACATTGATATACCCAAAAGAGGAATTACCATCTGCCGAAGGAACCCGCCCGGAAAAATAACATGTTTACAGCCCCCGCGGCATACATTTAACAATAGTGAATAGCCTAAAAAGCACACATTCAGGGCTATGGTCGCCCTGGATCGGATAGATAAGGGGGGACTGTTTTGCAAATCCATGTTGTCGAAAGAAATGATACAATCATAAATATTGCACAAAGATACAGCGTTCCGGCTTCGGAAATCATTTCGGCCAATGAAATCCCGAATCCGGACCAGCTCGTCATCGGACAGGCAATTGTCATACCGATCGCCGGCAGTTTTTACTGGGTACGGCCAGGGGACAGTTTATGGTCCATTGCGCAAAAGGCCGGAATCTCCTACCAGGAGCTCGCCCGAATCAACGGCATTTCCGTGAATCAGAGGCTTCAGCCCGGCCAGCGCCTGTACTTACCTGCCCAGAGAAAAAGAAGAGCGGAATTTAATGCATATGTGGAACCATTTGGAAATACCGTTTCGGCCCAGCTGGAAACGAGCGCCCGGAAAGCTGCCCCTTATTTAACATACCTGGCCCCGTTTGCTTTCCGAGTGAACCGCGACGGAACATTGGTTGCCCCGCCCCTCGGGAACTTGCGGACGATTGCCGATGCGCAAAATGTGATTTTGATGATGGTGATCTGCAATCAAGAAAGTGGGCAGTTCAGCGATGAATTGGGGCGCATTCTTTTGACAAATGAAACCGTCCAGGAAAAATTTTTAAATGAAATTGTTTCAACAGCAAGACGGCTCGGTTTCCGTGACATCCACTTCGATTTCGAATATTTGCGCCCGGAGGACCGCGAAGCGTACAACCGCTTTTTGCGGAAAGCAAAAGCGCGTTTCAATCAGGAAGGGTGGCTGATGTCCACCGCATTGGCCCCGAAAACAAGCGCCGGACAGGTCGGGCGCTGGTATGAAGCCCATGACTATAAAGCCCACGGCGAGATAGCCGATTTTGTCGTCATTATGACGTATGAATGGGGCTACAGCGGCGGCCCGCCGATGCCGGTATCGCCGATCGGCCCGGTGCGCGATGTATTACGCTATGCGGTGACAGAAATCCCGCCAAATAAAATTTTGATGGGGCAAAATCTTTACGGTTATGATTGGACGCTGCCATTTACTCCCGGGGATACCGCAAGAGCGGTCAGCCCGCAGCAGGCGATCCGGCTGGCGGCAAGATACAATGTGCCAATCCAATATGACACGAGATCTGAGGCTCCCCATTTTGATTATACAGACGAAAACAACAGGCGGCACACAGTTTGGTTCGAAGATGCCCGCTCCATCCAGGCAAAATTTAATTTGGTTAAAGAACTTGGGCTGAGGGGCATCAGCTACTGGAAGCTCGGCCTTGCTTTCCCGCAGAACTGGCTGCTGATCGCCGACAATTTTGATGTCGTAAAACGCCCTTCATAAAGCAGCGGCTCCCGTTGCTTTTTTCTTTTTTGAAGGATCCTTATCCCGTTCAAAAAGCTTTACCAATACCCCAACCCGGAACCGCTAAACCCTCTCTTCCATTCCCGTATATCCAACCGCCGTGCAGTTATGCTAAAATAGCAGCAGTGTGCAAAAAATGGGATAAACATGCAGAAACAATCGCTTCAACGGGAGGGTCGCTATGTATAGAATACCGTTTATTGCCGTGGAGGGTCCGATCGGGATCGGCAAAACTTCATTGGCAAAAGCCATCTCAGAACATTTTTCTTTCCGCCTGCTGAAAGAAATTGTAGATGAAAATCCCTTTTTGGGAAAATTTTACACGAATATAGAGGAATGGAGTTTCCAAACGGAGATGTTTTTCCTCTGCAACCGCTACAAGCAGCTGGGTGACATCAAGAAAAACCATTTGCAGCACGGGTATCCCGTCGTTGCGGATTACCATATTTTTAAAAATTTGATTTTTGCAAAGCGGACGTTAAAGGACAGCGAGTATGAGAAATATTTACAGATTTACCGCATTTTAACGGCTGATATGCCACAGCCAAATATCGTCATTTATCTGCGGGCAAGCCTTGAAACCTTACTGAAACGGATCCAAATAAGAGGCCGTGAGATTGAAAAAAATATGCAGAAAGATTATTTGCGCACGCTCTCCGATGATTATGACCGGTTTATGAGCCGATTTGAGTCCGCCCATCCGGACATCCCGGTGCTGCGCTTTGACGGCGACCAACTCGATTTTGTCCAAAACAAAAGCGATTTGCAATACATTCTTTTTCATTTGGAACAAACC
The DNA here is from genome assembly GCF_008974225.1 of Weizmannia acidilactici. Lineage (NCBI taxonomy): Bacteria > Bacillati > Bacillota > Bacilli > Caryophanales > Bacillaceae > Heyndrickxia > Weizmannia acidilactici. Next base: position 6,880 of record NZ_BKZR01000070.1, read on the forward strand.
TTACAAAAAGGAGTACATACCAATGGAGCTTCGTGAAAAATACAATATTCCATGCCGGACGGTGATCACGGTTGCGGGAACCGTTGGCGCCGGCAAATCCACCTTGACCCGCGCGCTTGCGGAGGCGCTCAATTTCCGGACTTCGTTTGAAAAAGTGGATACAAATCCGTATTTAGATAAATTTTACAATGATTTTAAAAGGTGGAGTTTCCATCTTCAAGTCTATTTTCTTGCGGAAAGGTTCAAGGAACAGAAACGGATGTTTGAATATGGCGGCGGGTTTGTCCAGGACCGTTCGATCTATGAAGATACAGGGATCTTTGCACAAATGCATTACGAAAAGGGCAATATGTCGGCTGTTGATTATGAAACATACAAAAACTTGTTTGAAGCGATGGTGATGACGCCGTATTTCCCGCATCCAGACCTGATGATCTATTTGGAAGGCGATTTAGAGGACATCTTGGAAAGAATTAAAAAACGCGGGCGCCCGATGGAACAGCAGACCCCTGTTGAATATTGGATTGAAATGCACAAAAGATACGAGCAGTGGATCAATTCATTCAACGCCTGTCCGGTTCTCAGACTGAATATCAACGAGTACGATCTTTTCCAAAATAAAGATGCAATTGAACCGATTGTCGAAAGGATCGGTTATATGCTTCAGCAGGTCGCAACCGTAAAAAATAAGCGGGATTTCATTTCAAATCCGGATTTTGCCTAAAAACGTTGAACCGGCCCTCCGCTTTTTTTACCGATACAAAA
>NZ_BKZR01000071.1:0-6953 GCF_008974225.1 Weizmannia acidilactici
ACCATGCCAGGCGCACCAAAAAAGGCGTACTTTCATACGCCTTTTTCCGTCAGCTCGGATCTGCCGCTTCGTTTGTTTCCCGCCCTTCAAGATTTTTAGGCGTTCCCGATTCCTGCTGTTCGCCAGTGCTGATTTCTTCTTCCTGGCGAGGCGGCAGCACGGAACAAATCGTTTCCGTATCATCATGGTTAATCGTAAAACCGTATTGCCCGCGAATATCCCCGACAGAGATATTTTCTCCGACTTGTAAATTAGAAACATCCACCGTGATCGCATCAGGGATTTCATTTGGTTTTGCGGTAATGGACAATTCATGCAATGCCTGCTGCAGCACACCGCCGTCCTTCACCCCGGCGCATTCTTCCGAAAGGACGACGCGCACTTCCGCATCGACATCCTGCGACATATTTACTGCCAGAAAATCAACATGGATGACTTTATTTTTCAGATGATCCGTTTGAACCTCATGAAGCATAACGTTTCGCTGCATCCCTTCCACATCAAGGGAAAACACAGCATTTCTTCCTTCTTCGCGCAATAACTTTTCAAATTCGGCGCCGCTAACGTAAATCGGTGTATTTTCAGTTTGATAACCATAAACAACGCCCGGTATGTAGCCTTTTCTCCTAAGCTGGCGGCTGGTGGAATGGTGTCTTTCCACCCTTTTTCTTGCTTCCAGTACATTTGCCATGATCATGACCTCCTAATGTTTAAGCAAGCATCAAGTATATATTTACCCCAGCCAAATAGAATATAAACCTATTTTTTTAATTTTTTTGGCTTTATACCGGAATTCCCGACAAATTATATGTCAAACAGCGGGCTTACAGACTGGTCTTCATGCACACGGATAATCGCTTCGCCCAAAAGCGGCGCAACCGACAACTCTACAAGCTTTTCGATTTTACGTTCTTCCGGAATATTGATGGAATTGGTGACAACCAGTTCTTTAATCGGGGAGTTGTTAATGCGTTCAATCGCAGGCCCTGACAATACCGGGTGGGTGCAGCTCGCATACACTTCTTTCGCGCCGCTTTCAATCAGCGCTTTCGCCGCAAGCGTAATCGTTCCTGCCGTATCAATAATGTCATCGATGATAATGCAAATTTTCCCATCCACATTTCCGACAATGTTCATCACTTCGGCAACATTCGGGCGCGGTCGGCGTTTATCGATAATAGCGATCGGCGCTTTGAGGCGCTCAGCCAGTTTGCGAGCACGGGTCACGCCGCCATGGTCGGGGGAAACAACGACAATATCTTCTTGGCGGAATTTTTTGCCTTTAAAGTATTTCGCAATAATTGGGACGCCCATCAAATGGTCAATTGGAATATCGAAAAATCCTTGAATTTGCGGCGCGTGCAAATCCAATGTAATCACCCTCGTAGCGCCTGCCGTTTCCAAAAGATTAGCTACGAGTTTTGCAGTGATCGGTTCGCGCGCGCGGGCTTTCCTATCCTGCCTTGCATAGCCGTAGTAAGGGATGACAAGGTTAATCGTACGCGCGGAAGCCCGTTTTAACGCATCGACCATAATGAGGAGTTCCATCATATGTTCATTGACGGGATCGCTTGTCGATTGGATCACATAAACATCGCAGCCGCGGATACTTTCTTCAATATTGATTTGAATTTCACCGTCGCTGAATTGCGAAACGGAACATTTTCCCAGTTCCACCCCGACAACTCTGGCAATTTCTTCGGCAAGTTTCGGATTGGAATTCAGCGTGAAAATTTTCAAATTTGGATCTAAATACTGGTTAGACATGATGGACCTCCAATTATTGTTTATGTTTTAATTTATTGGCATAATTTTCCTTGTTGACCTGTCGTGCGCGTGCTATGGATAATGCTTCTCCCGGAACATCATCCGTAATCGTCGAACCCGCAGCAACATAAGCATTTTTTCCGATGGTTACAGGTGCAACCAAATTGGAGTTACAGCCGATAAATGCACCATCTTCAATGATTGTTTTAAATTTATGTTTACCGTCATAATTCACTGTAATCGTGCCGCAACCAAGATTGACGCCCGCCCCCACTTCCGCGTCGCCGATATACGTCAGGTGGGATGCTTTGCTGCCTTTTCCGACGGTTGATTTCTTGACCTCAACAAAATTGCCGATCCTTGCATCGTCCGCGATCAACGACTCCGGCCGTATATGGGCATAAGGACCGACTTGAACATGGGCACCGATTTCACTGTTTTCTGCAACCGATTGGCGGATTTCTGTTCCGTTTCCGACGATGCAATCCATAATGTCCGAATTCGGCCCGATCTTGCATCCTTCCCCGATGATGGTTTTTCCGGACAGCTTCGTCCCCGGGTAAATGACGGTATCCTGGCCGACCACAACATCCGCATCAATGTAAGTTTGCTGCGGATCAATGATTGTCACGCCGTTTTTCATATGGCCTTCGTTGATGCGTTTTCTCATGATCCTTTCCGCTTCGGCGAGCTGGACCCTGTCGTTTACGCCTAAAGTTTCTTCCATGCTTTCCGTATGGTAAGCAACCACGATTTCCCCTTGCGATTTTAAGATGCTCACAACATCAGGGAGATAATATTCGCCTTGGGCATTATCGTTCGAAACTTGTTTTAAAGCTCCAAAAAGCGCCCGGTTATCAAAGCAGTAAACACCCGTATTGATTTCTCTCACATTCCGTTCTTCCAGTGTGGCGTCTTTATGTTCGACAATTTTCTCCACCAATCCCGCTTTATTGCGGATCACCCGCCCGTATCCGGTTGGGTCGGATGCGTTTGCGGTTAAAATCGTTACTTTCGCTTTTTTCTGTTCATGCTCCTCAAATAGCGCCTTTAAGGTCTGCGCCTGTAATAAAGGCGTGTCCCCACAGACAACCAAAGTAGTACCGTCCTCTTTTCCCAAAATCGGTTCAGCCTGCAGGACGGCATGCCCGGTACCTAACTGTTCCTCTTGCAGGACAAAATCCGTTTTGCCCTTTAGGCATGCCTGTACTTGTTCTGCGCCATGCCCGACAACCGTCACAATTTTATCCATATCAAGCTGTAAAACCTGGTCTGCAACATGTTCGACCATCGGCTTTCCGCAGACGGGATGGAGCACTTTATACAATTTCGATTTCATGCGGGTACCCTGGCCTGCAGCTAGGAGTACAGCGAATCTATTTGCCATTTATGATCCCCCAATAAACCTTTTTATCCATAAAAAATATATCTTAAATAATCGTTTATTTCAAGGAAACCCGGGGAAATACAATTATTGGAAAACCATTTTTGTGGCAAAGTTGCGGATGATTTAGTTACAATAGAAGAATTTGCTGTAAAAAGGGGGACAGGCCGGTTCAGGGTACGGCGTCCGACAAATGCAGGAGGTGCTTGTTCCGGTGCGGGCGGCGTAAAAATATGCAAAAAAGAAGAGCCTTACTGTTGAAGTAGGCTCTTGTTGCAAATATTCTATCAGGAAGCGCCGGCTTCCTCAAATTCCACTTGTTCCAATTCCCCTAAACGGTGATATTCCGACAAAACCGCGTCGTGGATCTTACTGCGCGTACTCGAGTTGATTGGATGGGCGATATCTCTAAACTCGCCGTCCGGAGTCCTTTTGCTCGGCATTGCAACAAACAAGCCATTGTTGCCGTCGATCACGCGAATATCGTGGATAACAAACTCATTGTCCATGGTAATAGATGCAATCGCTCTCATCCTGCCTTCCGTGTGCACACGGCGCAGCCTTACATCTGTTACTTCCATTCTTTCACCACCTTAAAAGATTTAGGATCATTTTTAGTATTCAACGTACTTTAAAAATTTCCTTCTTTTTCAGAAAAAAACCCTAAAATTTTTCATAGATTGAAAGAATGGAAGCAGGGAACAGGCCATTAAGGAATAAGCGCAACCGCTTCTATTTCAACACCCGCATTTTTCGGGAGCCGTGCCACTTCCACACAGGAGCGGGCCGGTTTATGGCTTGTAAAATAGGAACCGTATACTTCGTTCACTTTGGCAAAGTCATTCATGTCTTTAATAAAAACCGTTGTTTTGATGACTGTTTCCAATGAAGCGCCTGCCTCTTCCAAAACCGCTTTTAAATTTTGCATCACCTGATGGGTTTGCGCTTCAATATCGCCTTCTACAAGCGTCCCATCCAGCTTCAGCGGGATCTGGCCTGAACTGAAAAATAAATTGCCCGCAATGATGCCCTGCGCGTATGGTCCAATTGCCTGCGGCGCCTGTTTTGTTGATACGGTCTTCATTTTGCATCCTCCTCTAAAAAAGTGCTGACTTTCGAAAAATAGTTTCCTTCCACCACTTTGATTTGCTGGCTGCGCACATCCACATCCTTCAATTTGACGAGGGACACATAATCATCCACAAGGCGTTCTTTCGTGTCTTCGGATTCCACCAGTACACCGATACCCGCCACAGATGCATTGAACTCTTTTAACAAATTGATCATCCCGTTAATCGTCCCGCCGGCTTTCATAAAATCATCGACAATTAAAACTTTTGCCCCTTCCCGCAGGCTTCTTTTGGACAGGACCATCGTCTGAATTCGTTTTTGCGAGCCGGAGACATAATTGATGCTGACAGTCGGCCCTTCCGTCACTTTGCTGTCGTTTCTGACGATAACAACCGGAACGTTTAAATACATGGCAGCAGCAAGCGCAATCGGGATCCCTTTTGTTGCCACGGTCATAATCGTGTCAATCTCTCGGTCGGAAAAAGCGGCAGCCAATAATTTGCCGACCTTGCTGATCAATTGGGGGTTGCCGATCAAATCCGTCATATATAAGTACCCGCCCGGCAGCAGACGGTCCGGATTTTCCATGAGCGTGCAAAGTTCGCTGATTGCTTCATCCGCTTCCGCCCTGCCCGCGCGCGAAATAAATTTTACGCCGCCCGCCGCGCCGGGCACGGTTTGTAGCGTTCCAATCCCCCTTTTTTCAAACGTTTCTTTGATAATCGTTAAATCCTCGCTGATAGAAGATTTCGCGGAATTGTAACGATCGGCAAAAAAACTGAGGGGTACGAGAATCCTCGGTTTTTGCAATAAATAATGCGTCATGTCCACAAGTCGTTCACTTCGCCGAAACTTCACTCTACAAACCCCCGTTACATCCGATCTCATTAAAAGCGCGGTGCCCGCCCCGCCGCATCCTTTACGCCAAAAACGGGCGCACATAAACTCAGGCAGGTGTAGGCGCCGGAAAAACTGGATATGATAACATAAATATACATCATTTTTTTGTTTTTGCAAATCAAATTCCGTACAATAGTGTATTTTATTTTATGATTGTTCGCGTTCCCCGATCAACCTTACAGTAAATACCTGTCCGCAAAATCCCCTCAGGCCGTTATAAATCCGCTGGAGCCTCGAATCGTACTGGACAAGACCGAAAACGGTAGGCCCGCTTCCGCTCATTAAAGCAAGGTCCGCCCCGAAACGTTTCATCTGCGTTTTAATGTGCGCCACTTGCGGATACGCCTTTAAAGTGACGCTTTCCAGCACATTGCCGGCAAGGCGGCAAATTTTTTGAAAATCCTGTCCGCGTATTGCCTCAATCATCCCGTTGATATCCGGATGTACGAATTGATTCAAGTCCAACTGCTTGTAAATTTCGGCCGTCGACACCCCGATGGACGGTTTCGCCAAGATCACCCAGCAATTCGGCGGGGCAGGCAGTTTGGTGATTTTTTCGCCCCTCCCTTTAGCAAGCGCGGTACCGCCATAGACACAAAAGGACACATCGGAGCCAATCTCAGCGCCGAGTTCGGCCAATTCATCGAGGGAGAGGCCGAGATTCCACAGCTTATTCAACCCTCTGAGTGTCGCGGCTGCATCGCTGCTTCCGCCCGCCAGCCCGGCAGCTACCGGAATCACCTTGTCGATTGCAATTTCTACGCCTTGCCGAATCCCGTACCGTTCTTTCAATAACCGGGCAGCCTGATATGCCAAATTTCTTTGGTCATCCGGCACAAAGCGGTTTTGCGAAACGATTTTAATCTCATTTTCGCGGAGTTCCGAGAGTTCAAGATGGTCGGACAAATCAATGGTTGTCATAATCATTTCAACCTCATGGTAGCCATCTTCGCGCTTGCCAAGCACATCGAGCGATAAATTAATCTTTGCCGGCGCTTTGACCAACAATTTCAAATCGTTCACCTACTTCCAAAATCCAGCCGCAGCTTTCCTATGCTTCATTTTTCTTATTCTAACATAATGCCCGACAAATATTTACATCAAAGAATAAATTTCATCATAAAGCAGAAGAAATTGTGGACAGGCGTAAAATTTACCGTTTTCTTCAACGGACGCCATGGCTGGGACGAAGGGCGCAAGGAGGGGCTTTCCCAAAAATCTCTTAATCAATCTGCCGGAAAAATAATTTTTCTAAACAGGGTTCTTGTTTCACGTATTTTGTTGATGATCGCGAAATTCACGAGACTCCTGCAGGAAAAGGAGGACAAGAAGGGACCCCGCAGCATGGAGTCGTGCAAAGAGGCTCGCGGACTGCCTGCAGAAAGCGGGTAATTTCGCGATCATTAACAAATTCCAACGATAGAACTGTGCATTTAAAAAGGGGCGCCCCAGGTCAATTACTGACTTTAGGGACAGCCCCCTCCGGCATGCAACAGTCCAAAAGGTACCGACAGGTCAAATGCCTGATTGTTTTTCCGAAGCCAGATGCGCTTCCGCCAGTTCAATGGCCCGTTTGACCATATTCCCGGCATCACGGGCTTTAATGCCACCCCATCCTTCTTTTTGGACAACATCATAAAAGCCCAAATCTTTCGCCAACTCTTCTTTAAAACGTTCAGACATAATCCCTCTTCTTCGGTTCATAAGATGAACATTTCCCCCTTTGGTGAAAAAGCAGGGTCAAAAAGCCCGCCTCTCCATTTTTATTTTGGTTCAAAAACAATCCCTGCATGCCTGCCTGTAGTATGTGTGGAACCGGTCCAAAATATGA
>NZ_BKZR01000072.1:0-5891 GCF_008974225.1 Weizmannia acidilactici
CTCAATTCACTAAGTGGAACGAAAGCGAGTGTTACACCAAATTTCATGAAGTACACACCGATTTCATCAACTGTGACACTTGTCACTTCGTCAACTTCAAATCCCCCATCTTTGGTTTTCACATCGTATTTCATGCCTTATCCCTCATTCTTCGTTTTATAGACAAAATAAAAAGCACCCACTAATTTGGATGCTTATTTTATCTATTCAATTTGTTCAGATACCACAAAGATGATTCCTTTAACTTGATATTTCATAGCTTGCCTATTTTGAGTATATAGGAATATTCACATTGCTTGTATATCTTTAATCTGATCCAATGTGAAAGTAAATCCATATCCTTTAGTCGTATTTTGTTGATCTTTTGGTATTAAATCAACATTTTCAATTAAATTATCATCATCTAATTCTGGAACATAATTAGTAAGAAAGCCTTCATACCGTTTTCCGTTACTATCGGTTAGTATTACTTGCTTCTCCAAATATGACTTTATTTGCATAAGTTTCAAAATCAACCATCTCCCTTTGTCGGGAAAATATGGACTCCTGTCTTTGAATACCGTATATCAAACACACTGGTTAAAATATGATTTCCTTCTATATCTACATAATACCCTATTTTTTGTTCGTTGTTAAGAATTGTTTCTTTATTAGCGAACTTTAAACCATTCAACCATATTCTTCCTGTTCCAGCATATTTTTTTACTAATTTTTGAGCTTCTTCTTGTGAAATTATAATGTAACTCAGACCATGAATTCCTTTTTTCTCCAGTTTATTTTTATATGCTTCATATGATGGATTACCGTAAATGTGCCGTGCTTGTTTTTCGGGATTAATATTAGTTGTAATTACTCCATTTTTAATTTTATTTCTAATCTCTTTTTTTACTTGTCAATTGTTGATATGTTTCTTCCGCGTTCCGTTTAGTCATTAAACCTATTTGTTCCCGGTCATACCGACGTGTCCTGCCAGTGTCGTTGATAAACGCCCGCATATCCGCCTGCTGTTCTCGTACTTTCTGTTTTGCTTTCAGCGCACCTTCTTTATCGCCAATTTCCTCCATCATCATCTGTTCACGCTTAGCCGCTCTAATTCTGCGTTCTAGCGCTCGCTGTTTCTGCGATTCAATATATGCCTGTTTATTTTTCTCGTGGTCAACCAGATGATAAGTCTTCTTGCTTACCCCATCAATGTACGGAAAAATTTCATGACGGCAATTGATGCCGAGCAATCCACCGGGTGTACCGTAACCGGTTTTGCTCAGTGGCGGAAACTTGTTGCTCTTTCCTGAGATCGAAAAAATATGCCCTTGAAATGGTTCATGTGACGGCCGGCTGCCCATGTGCGAACTGACTTCAACCAGGTCAACGCCGTATTCTTGAGCACGGCCCAACTGCATTTCGTTGGCGACATTTCCTACCAATGTCCTTACTACCATGTTCATATACGCTTCTGTGCTCCATTGCCTTCCCGCCTTATCAACCAGTGCCGGAATACCTTTTTCTGCCCATTGCTTTGCGGCGTCTGACATGGTCTGAAATGGCGTTTGTGCGCCCGTCAATGTCTTTCCTACCGTTGTGCTTAAAATATTGATATAAGCCTGCTGTGACTGCTGCAGCATGGTTGTATTGACCATGTTAAAGGTTTGTTTTGCCTGCGCCTGAAATGCGGATAAGATATTTTCAAGCGATTTGCTATTTTCCAATGCACCCGGCGGTTCAACAAGTTTCCCTTGTCTCACTGCTTCTTGCAAGTCGTTTTCAAACTCTCCTGCTGCCGAGTAGCCAGCTTCTTTCAGGGCCTTTGATATCTCATCAATGGCTTTGCCGCTATTCTTCGCAATCGTAATGATATTGGCTTGTATGAGTGCTCCAAGCAAACCTAGCTGCTGCGCCTGCCATGTGTGAATGTTTTCCGGCGTGAGCAAAGATTGATTCTTTTTAAGGCACTTAGCGACATTCAAAAGGATTTGTTCTTCGATTGCCAAATACACCTCTATGGTCGGTACTGAAATTTGCTGTTGCTTGAGTGGATCCATGATTATCAACACTCATTGATTGTGCGATATAAATTTTCATACGAACAAACAATGTTTGAGAATTCTGTCAAGTTCTCATTATCAATACGTTGGCTTGCTTTTTGCTTTATTAAGTCGCCAATAGCCTCTAACACTTCTTGAGCCTCTTCTTCTAATTGCTTTTTGCTTTTCATAGTTATCCACCACCTTCTTGATTAGTACCGAACAGATCTATCGCCGCAGCCGTCGCTGTTGCGGATTCCTGCTGGATTTCCTCAAGCCATTTACGCGCTTCTTCTTCTGGTAAGTCGAAAATGCGCATGATCGCTTTCACCTTCGGCATGAGACCCTGTGCTACCAATCCGCTGTAATAAGTCGCGTTTGCCTGCCTGTCTTCTGCAATCGAGTCGTCAAAGTCGACTGTCACTTCGATTTTTGGCATGGCCGGAAGTTCTCCATAAACCACAAGCAGCTGCAGAATGACCTCAATCAGTTCCTTTATGCCTGCTGCAATCAGTGTTTCATGGCTGTTTTTCATCCGGAATGTTTTACTGTTCTCGGAGATTACTTGCGTTGCCGTTTGTACGCTGGCCCCGCCTGTAAAAGCCGTAATACATCATATTACAAAATGGAACGTGAACAACCACCTTACGAATATTGAATACAAACCTGTTTTCAAAAAGGAAATTGCTGCTGCAAAAAGGGGTGCAACTGAATGTTCAGTTTTTCTATTAGCTATTATTATTTTAACATCAATACCAATTATTTTTTTTAGGGGGGATTTACAACGCAAACCACAAACTGGACCGTGATAAAGATGGCATTGCTTGTGAGGAGATAAGGAAGCCCCCCCCCGTGGGCTTTTCCTTAAACCATTATGAAAGCAGATGATAAAGTGGATTTTAATACAATAAATGAACTAATATCCTGCTTAAAAAGAATCATAGAAAAAAATAATCCAATCGAACTCCCTTAAAAAGGGGATTATAAAAAATAGAACTGAAAAGTAGCTCTTTTTATTTCTGGGTTGATATCAATCGAAAAGGCAGGAAAAAGCTGCAATGTACTTTCCAATTAAGGGAGCAACAACATAAGGAAAGCCCTCTACTGAGACTAGATATTATTGTACAAGATCACCCGAATCCACCAGGCTACTTTCCTCTGGCAAATCAGGTGATACCGTGCCCTCATTTACATATTGCGCATCCTGATTACGGAGACAGTATTGCATATCCCCTAGATGACAATTATGCTAAAATGTATCTGACGGAAGAAGAATTGAAAGAAATTACTGTTATTTTGAGGAAGTTTTTAGAAAGATGTAATGTCGGGAATATTAATGACTATAATTATGAATATCAGGCAGAATTATTTTAGCGAACTGGAGGTGTGTATCAATGATTGATGAGTTACTAAGAACATACAATGAATGGAATCAAAAGAAAATTGCATTTGAGAATTTTGATTCATTTATTGCTATCACTACTCCTTTTGTTGATATGCACAACGATTATATTCAGTTATTTTTATCTAAGGAAAAAAATCAGTACATCATATCTGACGATGGCTACACTATAAATGAACTGAGCATACTCGGCGTTGATATTAAGAGTTCAAAAAAAAAAGAAAAGAATTTTTTAATATTACATTGAAAACATTTGGAGTTAATTTTAATCCTAATACTGAAGAACTTTTTTCTACTTTTGACAATGTGAATGACTATCCAGAAGCGCAACATCGATTAATTCAATGTGTCTTAAGAATTTCAGATATGCTTTTAACTTCAAGAAACACCGTCATCAGCATTTTTACAGAAGAAATATCAAACTTCTTCTTAGAAAATGGTGTTTTCTTTAGCGAAGGCCCAAGCTATGTAGGAATTTCAGGAAAAACAAACCACTTTGATTTTGCTCTCCCACGATCTAAAACAAGGAATGAAAAATTAATAAAAGCAATTAATTCTCCTTCTGGCGATAGCTATGTTGAACCATTGTTCTCATGGCTTGATATTAAAGATGCTAGGAAAAATTCTGAATTACTGATCATTGCCAATGACACCAATAAACCACTGTCAGATAGTTTTTTAGGTCCTTTTAAAAACTATTCTGTAGATGTTTTGGAATGGTCAAAAAGGCAAGAATGGGTAACAAATTTAAAGGTCATATAAATTCAAAAGTGAAAATTTTACATGCCCCTCGAGGGCTTTTTCTTAGAACTTTAAACAGAACATACATTCCAAGAACAAATATTCTTTAAAGGGGGGTAAGTTCGATGGAAGACAAAAACAAAAAAGATCCAGAGCAAAAAACCGCACCAATCCCCGTATTGTCAAAAATACATATTGTAAACGGCCGTATGATTGCCTTGGCGGAAAGAGTAGTTGATACGCCGGTCTAATTGCTTGAAGAGGAGGATCACATTTAAAATTAATATGTATTTCTATCCCTATTGACCAATACTACAGAATTTTAAATGCTGATCATGTGGTCAAAAAATGTGGTCGAAAGGAGATTGGTTATGGCTTACTTTCAAAAGGTGCCGGCTAAAAATAAACAGGGTTACAAATGGAAATGCACTGAGGATGGGCCACGTGATCCTATAACAGGAAAACGTAGACAAGTAACCAGAAGAGCAGATACAAAAAAAGAAGCACAGCAAAAAGTAAATAAAGCAATGGAAGAACTTAAGCGCAAGGATAAATTGGAAGTCGATGAAGATACCTTGAATATAACTGTATCTGATTTATTTAAACGTTGGTTCGAACTTATAATGAAAAGGAAAATCAAAGAAACCACGCTTCGCGAGTACAATAATGCCGTCAATTTTCGTATAATTCCTGTATTAGGAAACTATAAGGTAATACAACTCACACCTATTTTGCTTCAAAAATTCATAAACGACCTGTCAGATGAAGGCTTGTCATCTCGATATGTTGAATACATCAACACTATTTTGTATGGTTGCTTAGAAACAGCAAGGAAATGGAAAATCATTAATTCAAATCCATTAATTGACGTTGAAAGACCGCGGCCGAGAAGATCAGAACAAAAAACATGGTCATTAAATGAAATGAATCAATTCTTAGAGGTTGCAAAAATTTATGATCTAAGAACATTCGCGATAGTAAGTACAGCTTTAAAAACAGGGGCTAGGCGTGGGGAAATACTTGCACTACAATGGTCAGATATAAACTTTGAAGAACAAACAATAAAAATAGAAAAAACTTTGATTTACGATAAAGATGGCTATCGCTTCGGTACTCCAAAGTCCGAAGCATCAAATCGAGTAATAAAAGTTGGGGAATCACTGATTAAAGATTTAAAGGAATGGAAAGTCCAGCAAACAAAAATAAAAATGGCGTTTAGAAACAGTTATAATGATGAACTTAATCTTGTCTTTACTACAAAATTAGGTAAGCCTGTCTTTCCGAGATCCTTAACATCTGATTTTAATAAAATAATCAAATTAGCCAACGTTACCAAGATAAGGTTCCACGACCTAAGACATACACATGCAACAATATGTCTTGAGTCAGGAATGCCTCTAAAAGAACTGCAAGTAAGATTGGGACACAGCAGCATAAAAACCACCGGAGACGTCTATGCACATGTGACCGAAAAAATGGCTGAAAAATCCGTTGATCTATTTGAAAAATACATTACAAAATATAAATTGGCAAGGTATGTGGTCAAAATGTGGTCAATGTGAACATACCTTGCCTTCAAACCCTTTTATTTCAAGGATAAAGGCACGACACACTCCACATGTGTAGAATGCTGACTGTAGATAATTCATATCGAGAGAAGTGGAATTCACCTGATACAAAGTTTGATATTTTTCCCAGTGATTTACCCTGAAAATTAACATATAAAA
>NZ_BKZR01000073.1:0-5749 GCF_008974225.1 Weizmannia acidilactici
TTATAAAGTATTAGACTTTTTAAAGTTTACAAGTATAATAGTAATAACCTTTTCTTTGTGCATTTTTCTTACCAACCAGAAAGGAGCGATCATCTTTGCATCAAATTGACGAAAAGAAAACAAGCCGGCTGGCATTGCAGGAGGACATGGATTTTCTCGCCGGCTTGTTGGACAAAGTCATTTTATTTGAAGGCGGCGAAGACCTGCTCAACATTATTACCAACATTCGCTCCCTTGCGCAAAAAGCGAGGGAAACAGGAGACCAGTCCATTTACCTTCAATTAAAAAATGAAATTACTACCCTTAAACCGCCGCAACGGCAGGAAGTGATCCGCGCTTTCTCCACCTATCTGCAATTATTCAACATCGCCGAACAAAATTTCAGAATTAAGCGCCGGAGGGAATACCAGTCGGAAGATACGTACCAGGTTCAGCCGGGTTCTCTGGAAGACGGCATCGAAACGCTGCAGAAAGAACATGTGCCTGCCGATATGGTCGCAGAGATGTTGGATACTTTATCGCTTGAACTGATTATTACGGCACATCCGACGGAAGCAGCAAGGCGGACGATTCTGAAAATCCATAAACGCATTGCGGACCTTTTAAAGGCGCTTGAATTTGCAAGCACGCGTTATGAGAAAAAAGTTATTGAAGAAACGATTTTTAATGAAATCACCATTCTTTGGCAGAGTGCCGAAATCCGAGAAAAGAAACCGACTGTTTCGAATGAAGTGGAAAACGGCCTCTATTATTTTGACAACGTCCTGTTTGACGTCCTGCCGCGAATCCATGAAGATTTGGAAGATTACCTGTATGAAACGTATGGGCAGCGTTTCAAAGTCCCTCCCTATCTCCATTTCGGGTCATGGATCGGCGGCGACCGCGACGGCAACCCGAACGTCACCGCAGATGTCACTTGGAAAACGCTCGAGATGCAGCGCGAACTTGTCTTGAACAAGTATAAAAAATCGCTCCGCATGCTCAGGGAGCTGCTCAGCCATTCGTCCAAAAAAGTCAACGCCAGCCCTGCCCTGCTCGCATCTGTGGAGAACGAAGAAAAAGGGATGCGGGTTAGTGATACCTGGCCGACAAAAGATGAAATTTACCGCAGAAAACTGACGATCATGCTGCATAAACTTGAATGCATAGAACATCACAAAGGCGGATACCAAACCGCAGAGGAACTTCTGGCCGATCTGTACATGATCCGGAACAGCATCAGCCAGCACCATCCTGACGGCCATCCGATTAAATTGCTCCGTAAAGTCATCCGGCAGGTCGAGCTGTTCGGCTTCCACCTCGCTTCGCTTGATATCCGCAACCACAGCGGTGAGCATGAAGCGGCGCTTGCCGAGGTACTTTATAATGTTAACATTGCCGCAGACTACAAAAATCTGCCAGAAGAGGAAAAAGTACAGGTGCTTTTGAAAGCATTAAACGATCCGCGGCCGATGATTTCCATTTATGACACGTTTACACCGGAAACACAGGAAGTCATCAATACATTCCGGATGATCAAACGCGCCCACCAAACGTTCGGCGAGCGCTCCATACAAGTTTATTTGATCAGCATGGCGCACTCGGTCAGCGATGTGCTCGAAGTGCTTGTGCTGGCAAAAGAAGCCGGCCTGTACCGCGTGTACCCGAACGGGGAAATTTTAAGCGAAATCCATATCGCCCCGCTTCTTGAAACGATTGAAGACTTGCGGAACGGCCCGAAAATGCTCGAGACTTTGTTCCGGCTCCCGGTTTACCGGAACCATTTAAAGGTGCGCAACAACCTGCAGGAAGTCATGCTCGGCTATTCCGACGGCAGCAAAGACGGCGGTACGCTCACCGCGAACTGGCAGCTGTATAAGGCCCAGAAAGAAATCCACGAAATGGGCGCCAAATACGGCATCAAGCTGAAATTTTTCCACGGGCGCGGCGGTTCTCTCGGGCGCGGCGGCGGCCCGCTGTATTCGAGCCTCTTGTCGCAGCCTCCGGTCACGCTCGGCGACGGCGTCAAAATCACCGAACAGGGTGAAGTGCTGTCATCGCGGTATTTGCTGCGTGACATTGCCTACCGCAGCCTTGAGCAGGCAACATCCACGATGATGGTCGCGATTGCAAAACAAAAACTGAACGAGAAAAAAGGAAAAGCGCCGAACGAGGAAGCTGTCCGGGCTATGGATAAAATTTCGGAATACGCCCTTGAAAAATACCAGGCACTCGTTTTCAACGACCCGGATTTCCTGGCATATTTCAAAGAAGCAACGCCTTTGAACGAACTCGGCAAACTGAACATCGGCTCACGGCCGATGAGCCGGAAAGGGAGCGCACGCTTTGAAGACTTGCGCGCGATTCCGTGGGTGTTCGCATGGACGCAAAGCCGCCAGCTCCTCCCTGCGTGGTACGCGGCCGGCACGGGTTTGAGCAAATATGTGGAAGAAACCGGCAATTTGCGCCTGCTCCAGCAAATGTACGAATCATGGCCGTTTTTTAAAGCAACGATCAATAACCTGCAGATGGCCCTGATTAAAGCCGAGCTCTTGACAGCTGAAGAATACACGAGGCTCGTGAAAGACCCGGCCGTCGCAAACCGCATATTCGGCCTGATTAAAGAAGAATACGAACTGACGAAGGAAATGGTGTTAAAAGTCGCAGGCCAGAAAGAGCTGCTCGATTACACGCCGAACATCAAAGAATCTGTCCGCCTGCGCAATCCATACGTTGACCCTTTGAACTTGTTCCAGGTCTATCTCATCTCGCACTTGCGCGAACGCGAAAACAACGACGAGAAAGCGGAAGACTTGCTGACGGAAGTCCTGCTTACGATCAACGGCATCGCCGCAGGGTTGAGGAATACGGGGTGATGGAGAGTTCTCAAGTTCCTGATCCGGAGATCCGGCTTAACGCAGAAAAGCAGTGCGGTTTTGCCAATGGCAGGCCACACTGCTTTTTTTAATGTTTCTGCTTGGCTGCCGCATCGGACAAAGGATTATAATTTAAAAGTGTTAAAAACTTCAGTAATTATTGTATAATAGGGACAAATAGCAGGACTGGGGGCGCGCTTATGTCGACAGGCATGGTTACCGTTGTACTTATATTTTCTGTGCCCATTATCGCAGTAATTACAAATTTTTTTAAAGACAGGCAAAAGATAAAGTTGCAAGTGTTGGAAAAAGAACTGGAACTGGAGAAACTGAAAAACGAGAACTTTTTGTTAGAAGCAGAGAAAATGAAATTAGAATTACAGAAAATGGAACTGGACAGGCCTAAGGAGGAGTGGGTCGAGAAATGACCTGCTTTGCCTTAGGTTTTTTTATTGTTACAGGCAAAAAACGATGGATATTGCTTCATAAATTTTCTCTGTTTATTCAAGATTGTTAAGCAAAACCGCAATCGACATAAACTACAAAATCCATACTTTTCTTTTATGAATTTTTCTGTATGAGGGCGCTTGGAAGAACCTGGGCTGGCAACGCAACCGGCCATCAATTGGGGGAATTTACATGAAGTGGATTCATTTCAAAAAAAGCCCCGCACTCCTACCCAAGGCTTGATGGAAAAGGCGAGGAAGATGAATGTTTCAATTGTCGCGTTTCGTTAGGTGAATCATTGAAAATCTTCTGCAATTTCAAGACTGTTTGCTTCGGGCAAAATGATTTAAAAGAAAAAATGATACAAGTCATCGAAGGTTTGGCTGCATTCGTACAAAATACAGAGGCGTTTGTAGAGTCCTTTAAGTTTCAATATCCAGCAAGTAAGTGGATGAAAGCGCAATAGAAAGCAGCCCAGCGGACAAGTATGACAGCTGCCAATACCAAAATTGGGTAGAAAAAGCTAAATCAGTCGATTGGAATGCGGAAACAATCGCTGCATGGACGACAAAAGAAAAGTTGGATATTATCCAAAAACAGGGCAAGTCCTCCTGAGAAAAGAAGGATATGATCCTGTCCGTAAATGATATTGCCGAATAAACAAATTTTGGTTTCTTTAAATTCTGCCATTGAAGTAGCCCGTGCAGGAAAGCATGATAGAGGTTACGCAATCGTCTCGCAGGAAATCAGAAAATTATCTGTCCAAACGATGGCCGATAAAGTCCAAACCATGCTTTCCGATTCCAACCAATATAATGTCCAGGTGGAGGAATTCCCTAAAGCAAGCATCGGTTGCTGTATCCTTTAGCCGACAACTGAAGCTACAAGCGAATCTTTTAAAAAGATTATAGGTTCAGTTGAAAAGAACAGCAAAACTGTGCTACATGACCAAAATCAATCGGCCGCGGTGATATGAAGGGGTATCCATTCTTTTTGTGCTAAGGAAAGATACTGATACAACTATTAGTAATTTCTTATCCCTTTTCTCTCACATTCATATGATCCACGAACTTAAGCAGGGAGCAACTAAGCATCCGGAAAAGATACTACTGCCGGCATATATTTCAATCCACGCCCCCAAGTAGGGAGCGACGGCTTAAACGTAATTATAAAGATAAGTCTAGTATTATTTCAATCCACGCCCCCAAGTAGGGAGCGACAATGCAGCTCTTACCGCCTCCATTGGGGCATTACTATTTCAATCCACGCCCCCAAGTAGGGAGCGACGTTGCCATAGCGTTAAAAACGCCTTAGGGTTCCCTATTTCAATCCACGCCCCCAAGTAGGGAGCGACCTGTGTCGACTTGCGGCGGCGCCTGCGGCTGATTATTTCAATCCACGCCCCCAAGTAGGGAGCGACTTGATTAACGGTGTTTGGTGTGGATTTAAAAGCAATTTCAATCCACGCCCCCAAGTAGGGAGCGACAATAATTTATCTTTAATCATCTTGAACATCTCCTTTATTTCAATCCACGCCCCCAAGTAGGGAGCGACTGGCGTCAGCACCTTCGACACCTTCCACGAATTATTTCAATCCACGCCCCCAAGTAGGGAGCGACGGGCAAAAGCTGGTGATACCAGCGTGAGTACGTTATTTCAATCCACGCCCCCAAGTAGGGAGCGACACCTTAAAGATGTCTATAAAGCTGGCGATCAGATATTTCAATCCACGCCCCCAAGTAGGGAGCGACGTCCATGATTAAACAGTATCGGGAAATAGTTGATATTTCAATCCACGCCCCCAAGTAGGGAGCGACACAATTCGTCAGGTTCAAGGTTATTATTCAAATATTTCAATCCACGCCCCCAAGTAGGGAGCGACGTCCGGCGGCTTTTTTCGACTGGCTTGGGGGTTTTATTTCAATCCACGCCCCCAAGTAGGGAGCGACAAATCATCCAACGGCGGATAATAAGCCCCTGGCTATTTCAATCCACGCCCCCAAGTAGGGAGCGACATTTCCACCGGGTCTGGCATCCTCCAAATCGTCTAATTTCAATCCACGCCCCCAAGTAGGGAGCGACAATCACTCCGGTTTGTTTATGCTTTGCAATAACCATTTCAATCCACGCCCCCAAGTAGGGAGCGACCGGTAATGGATCCGGACGATGCTAAAAAGTATGGATTTCAATCCACGCCCCCAAGTAGGGAGCGACTTAAACGCGTGTATGTTCCGGACGGCATCGAATGATTTCAATCCACGCCCCCAAGTAGGGAGCGACGTACATTGTACTCGACTCCATTCTATCGTAATAATTTCAATCCACGCCCCCAAGTAGGGAGCGACAGCTATTACAAATTATTAGAATATTTGGTTTATTTATTTCAATCCACGCCCCCAAGTAGGGAGCGACTCGTTGTCGGCGAGTATACACTCGAGTTTAAACAA
>NZ_BKZR01000074.1:0-5072 GCF_008974225.1 Weizmannia acidilactici
TAAATTATTAAAAACATTTGTCATACCATAATGGCAATGAAATAACGATTATTTCGATAAACGTGTAAAATCCGCAAAACTTAGAATAAAAAACGATTATGAGCGATTGGTTTAAAGTCTGACTTTTTCTTTCATGGTCTTGCTTTTATCTTCTGCAGGCACCATTACTCTTTAACTTATCTTTACATTTCAAAAAATACGGGCTATTTTCTCTCCACCAATTGTTGGCACAACCCCGGTTTTCGAGAAAAATGTTTGCCACCCTTTTGAAATTTCCTTGCATATATATCTAAAATAACATAAATTTATAGCATAAATTATTTTCAAAATAATTGGCCTGTTTTCTACGAGGGGAAATGAAATAAGATTTAAAGACCTGCACAAGAACATAAAAGTCCGGGTTGTTGAGTCATTTTTGAGCTCAACAGTTTCCAGTATGGTTTTTCCTTTTATGGCGATTTATTTATCGAGTCACTTTGATGCAAAAACGACGGGGCTTTTACTACTAATCAATGTTTTTATCGGAATCGGGATGAATTTTATTGGCGGATATTTTTCTGATCAGTTCGGCCGGAGAAAAATGATCCTTTTAGCCGCAATCATAAGGTTTTTTGCCTTTTTCACAATGGCACTGTGTAATTCACCTTGGTTTCAATCCGCGTTCATTACGTTTTTAATGATGACAGTAAACGGCATTTGCTGGGGGCTCGCAGGACCTGCCAACCAAGCTATGTTGATAGATGTCAGCACGCCGGAACAGAGAAAATATATGTACTCGATTACATATTGGGGAAATAATCTCTCCTATTCCATAGGCGGCATCCTGGGTGCTTTTTTATTTAAAGATTATTTATTCGAATTGTTCGTGGCTTTAACGGTTGTTGCAGCCGTAGTTGTAGTGCTGATCGCCTGTTTGATCGATGAAAGCTATGTGCCACAGCGCTCTAGAGTAAAAGCAGCACAACATGTTATCCAAATTTTTTCTAACTACAAAAGAGTGATCATCGACCGCGTGTTCATCATGTACATCTTAGCAGGAATCCTCATACTATCCATGGAAGCCCAATTAACCAATTATATCGGAATCCGGCTCAGTGATGAGATGCCGGCGCAGCAGTTTTTATTTTGGAAAATTGACGGCATCAAGATGCTTGGGATTCTTCGAAGCGAAAACACCATTTTGGTTGTAATCTTCGCGCTTTTTATGATGAAAATCACCAATCGTTTTAAAGACCGGTCTGTACTGATCGCAAGCTGTTTGATTTATTCTGCCGGGTATACGGTCATTTCCTACTCCAATCACATATGGATTCTCCTCATTTTTATGGTCATTGCAACGATTGGGGAAGTATCGCGCGTGCCGGTCGAACAAGCCTATATGGCAGCTATTCCACCTGCCGATGCAAGAAGTTCATATATGGCTTTCAATGGCCTTAAATTCAATTTTTCCAACTTGATCATTTCAATAACTGTTTCTCTAGGAGCTGTCCTTCCGTCTTCGGCCATGGCGGTTTTTATCGGGATGATTGGTTTGGCCGGAACATTGATTTTCTTATTCATCACTCCGAACTTAGAAGCACGGAAAAAAGAAGGAGAGCTGCAGCAGGCAGTCCAGTGACTTTTATTTCAATTAAAGGATCCCCTTTACTGCTCCAACAGCAAAAAGGGGATCCTTGACATGCTTTATAGAGATACTCATGTACACGTTTTTTCAAAACTAAGGTCAAATATTCTCAGGGCGGTACAACGATTGGACTTTTTCAAGATCTTGTATAAGAAGATTGATTTCCTCTGCTGATAAACTGACTGGCATTTGATCATATAGGGTGATGATCTGGCCTTCATTGTTATGCTGATGTTTTTTCAAATAATCATATAATGCTCTGAATTGATTCTCTCTTATCGTGGACGCTATGTAAAAATGTTTGACATTTTGCAAAGAAAATTCATTGAGATTCTCATCGAATTCCCCGGAAATAATGTTTCCCTCTATGTGCATACCATCACTCCATCCAAACGGCTTAATTTCTTGATCGTTATGCTCAATGATTTATTTTTCATACATTTCCACTTAAACGACATTGTGGAAACTAGTTCCGCCGGGAAGTGTACATCAATTCGAATTTTTGATCGGTCCAGACCAAATTGTACATTGTCCTTTCTCTTCTTTAAATTTGAGCTGCGTCTGTTTCTTCTTTGCCGATTCCTTTCTCACATAGAGAAAGCGGCCGGAGGAATCCTTCATGAAGTAAACACCCGGCGATGCCGGAAAATGATTGATCTTGTCTTTTCAATTCAACCATAGTCCTCCTTGAAACCGATCTCCGGGATCTGATTTTTTTATGGTTTATATTTTTTCGCTTGAGGAATTATCTTTTGTATCATGACCCCCTTTTTCTATCGGAATCGGATCAACAGTTTGCAGACTCTCGTTCTCGGTTGCATATTGTTCAGGGTTATCCATTTCTCCCTGTGAGAGCGGTTCCCTCTTATCTTCATCCATAGCGTATCACCCCGAATAGTACAATATCCCTTATTTAGTATGGAAAGAATAAGAAATAACATTTGTTAGCAGCTCCCATCAACAAATGCTTTCCATATCCTTTCCAAAGTAATCCGTAATTATTTTTGCTCGTCTAACCATATAGTTATGTACCATCTCCATCTGAAGAATTTAAACTTCCAGTTTTTCTTAATCTCATAAACCGGATATTTTATGAAAAAGAGAAGAAAATATAAAAAACATTGGCAAGAAAGGATGACCGGTATGAATATCGAACACAATCCACGCCTGACTTCTGCAGAACTCGGATATTTATGGACAGGGTATCTTGGAGAAACGATGTCCATCTGTGTATTCAAATATTTTCTCCAGCATATAGAGGATGCCAACATTAAAACACTTGTTGAACATGCCCTGGATGTGTCGCAACAGCACAAGGAAATGATAGAAAAGATCTTTTCGAAGAAAAGATCTCTGGACCAATGGGGTTCTCGGACGAAGATGTAAATGTAAATGCAGGTCGTTTATTTTCTGACGTATTTTATTTGCATTACGTCAAAAACATGGTAAGGGGCGGACTCGTTACGCACGCCAACACGCTGCCGCAGTTATTCAGGGAAGATATTCTCTCTTTTGGTGCAAAATGCTTGTCCTCATATATTGAACTTAATCAGGAAACAACAGAAATTTTGTTAAAAAAAGGATTGGCAGAACGCCCGCCTTATATTGTATATCCGAAAGAAACGGAATTTGTTCAAAAACAGTCATTTATCCTGGAGATTTTGGGCAAAAGATCTCTTACTGCTACAGAAATTACAACTCTTTATGCCAATATCATGACAAATCTTTTTGGTTCCTGTATTGCTGCAGGATTTACCCAGACGGCAAAGTCCAAGAAAGTTTGCGATTATATTGCCAGAGGAAAAGAGCTTGCCCAAAAACATATAAAAGTCTTTAGCGATTATTTGGAGCACCATTCTCTTCCTGTTCCTATGCTACTAGCGGTTAACCAAGACGTTACGAATTTAACGGAACCGCCTTTTTCAGATAAATTAATGATGCACCATTTTGGATTGATGATTTATGCCGGAATCGGCAACTATGGCACAGCCATTTCAGAATGTATGAGAAGCGATTTGGCTACAGATTATTCACGGTTGCAAATAGAGATATTAAAGTTTTCAGAAGACGGATTAAACATCATGATTGATAACAACTGGTTCGAGCAGCCGCCTTTGGCAAAAGGGTAATGTTGCGGGGCAAAATATCAATTTTGTTTCATGATATATTGCCGCTCACGCTTCTAAAAAATGTTTTGTGTGGAATTGCTACCAGTTGATACAACTTCCCGCGTGGAGTACCAACACGGCTACAACCAAGTACTTACCATTGATGCCCTGAAAGCAAAGAAAATTGTTTCCCTAATAAAAATAAAGACACCTGCATCAAAATAAATCAAGGTGTCTTCCCATCGTTCCTTAAGCTCGTACAATTTCTTCCAAATTGCAGTTGATTCGTCGATGATTCCGTGATGCGCCGCGCGTCGTCACAGATCGTCCTTGCGTGCCCTTTTTCTGTAGGTCCAGGGATTTTGTTATTTTCCTTTATGGGGTTCGTGCAGCACATCAATGATATGTTCCAATTTCCCGGGCTTCATTCAAGGTTTCGGGATATGTAGGATAGGCGAGTCGAAGAACCGGTTTCACCGGGATTTTTCGAACCGGGGTTGGAAGGATGGTTGCTTTCATCATCATGATCACCATCTCCTCCTCTTCACGGTTTTCTTCCAATTTGCGTTTTTGTTGTCCCAGGACAATCCATTCATCAGTTCATTGATGATACTTGCTTCCAGCCGTTTCCTAAAACGCGGCATCAAAGAATGATGAGATTTTTCCTGGAATTCCGGCAAGCCAATAAAATACTGCAGATACGGGTTTTCTGTGATCTGTCCAGCCGTTTCACGATCGGATAATCCAAGCCGTTCTTTTATGTATAGGGCACCATGAGCTATTCTTACGGAATAGGCCATAAACCCTGAAATATAAAAAATCATTTGTATCTGGATTCATTTTAAAAAAAATACACATCCTAATCATTGGAGGTGGCATCATGAAAAACTCAAAATTAGTTTATATGGCTTCGCTAATTCTACCTTGGCTAACAGTACCATTTTTGGGTCGAAATTCATTTAAAAAATATCTCCCAGCCGCGATATTTATGAGTACATTCACTAAAGCAATAGACCTATTCGGTGAAAAGAAAAGATGGTGGCGATTTTATAAAGGAATACCACCTTCGGATAGTATGAATTTTTTTAACTTTGGCCCATATCTTGTTACAAGTCTTTGGATGTTAAAAATGACTTTTGGTAAATTTCCTTTATATTTAATTTCAAATACAATTCTTCACTTTTGTTTTATTTTTTTGGGAGGCATAGAACTTGTAGACCGTTATAAAATATTTACTTTGAAAAAATTAACCAAATTCCAATACTTAGCAATCGACCTTTTTAGGGCATTAATTCTTTATGGTTTTCAATACGTAAATCATTTTAGTCAGCATACAAAAC
>NZ_BKZR01000075.1:0-4600 GCF_008974225.1 Weizmannia acidilactici
AACAAGACATGAGGAAAAGGCTGTCTTGCTTTCGCTGAAAAAGCAGCGCTTAAATGATGAATATACAGGATAAGCGGTGGGGCACTGTCAATGGGATGTGCCCGCCGCTTTTAAATGTCCTCTGTTTCTGGGGAGCTCTATTTTATTTTAAACGGGGATTTTATCGGTTATTCAGAATAGAATCGTTTTTTCTGTTTTAAATAAGGTGTACACTTTATATCTTTGAAATTGTTTTCAATATTAAATTGTTTTCTTCGTTAATAATTAAATTATTCACAAAACATTAACAAATTTTCTGCCATCATGTTGTAAAATAAACATTGTAAGTTTTACCACAAATAACGGAGGTGCAGATTTATGAAAGCGCTCACTTACCTTGGGCCGGGGAAAAAGGAACTTGCAGAAAAACCGAAACCGGAATTGCTTCAGCCAACAGACGTTATTGTTCGTGTTACGAAAACGACCATTTGCGGGACTGATCTGCACATTTTATTGGGGGATCTTCCGGAAGTTGAAAATGGAAGGATTCTTGGGCATGAAGGTGTTGGAATTGTTGAAGAAGTCGGGGATGGCGTAAAGAACTTTAAAAAAGGCGATCATGTGTTGATTTCCTGTATTACATCCTGCGGGAAATGTGATAATTGTAAAAAGGGACTTTACGCCCATTGCGAGGACGGCGGCTGGATCCTTGGCTATTTAATTGACGGTACACAAGCGGAGTATGTAAGAATCCCTCATGCCGATAACAGTTTGTACCACATTCCGGAAGGCGCTGATGAAGATGCACTCGTCATGTTAAGTGATATTTTACCGACCGGATTTGAAATTGGCGTCTTAAATGGAAAGGTCCAGCCTGGGCAGACCGTAGCAATTGTTGGATCAGGGCCTGTTGGCATGGCAGCCCTCCTCACTGCACAATTTTATTCGCCTGCTGAAATCATTATGGTAGATTTAGACGATAACCGGCTTGAAGTTGCCAAGAAATTTGGCGCAACGCAAACGGTAAACAGCAGTGATGGGAAAGCTATTCAAAAAATTATGGAACTTACGGACGGCAAAGGTGTAGACGTTGCGATGGAAGCTGTCGGAATCCCCGCAACCTTTGATATTTGCCAGCATATTGTGAAACCGGGCGGGCATATCGCCAATGTCGGCGTACATGGAAAACCTGTTGAATTCCACATTGAAAAATTGTGGATTTCCAATATTACTTTGACCACCGGTTTAGTCAACACGAATACAACTCCGATGTTGCTAAAAACAGTCACATCCGAAAAATTGAAACCGGAACAGTTGATCACACATCGCTTTGCCTTTCAAGATATCATGCAAGCGTATGAAGTGTTTGGAAATGCGGCGGAGAATCAGGCTTTGAAAGTATTAATTACGAATGAATAAGGAGAATGTTTGACGTGTGAGAGGGAGAAAGAAAATGCCCTCTCTTTTTTGATGGGATAATTTGGTGACATAGAATCACTTATATAAGCCGGAATCCGGATGTATTTGAAAAATGTGTACCTGCCGATAGTAATATTGTTATTGAAAAGGAAAAGTAGTGCCCAATGAGAGGGGCTTTTGTACAAAAAAACTTCAAGAATATAAGTATTCGCGGGTTATAATAAGAATGATAAATCCTGGAATAGACATTCTATTGTTCAGCAGCTGTCTATTCCAGGATTAGGTTTCTTTACCTGATTACAATTCTTGTTGTTTTTCTATCTATCTGAGAAGGGTATGCAACCTAATTTTATAATGCTTATTGAAATTTGGCACATTCTTTTGGAGTGATCGCCTAAAATGGGATTTTAAGCTTGTTTGCGAATGGGTCCTTTTTGATAGACGCTTATGGCAAATCATTACCGGCAGCAAAATAGATATCGTACCATTCTTGGCGGGTGAGGGCTATGTTCGATGCTTCTGCAATTTTTTCCAGGCGGCCCGGATTCATGGTTCCGACAATCACTTGAATTTTAGCCGGATGCTTGAGGATCCATGCAGTTGCAATCGCCATTTTAGAAACCCCTTTTTCTTCCGCTAATTGGCCCAGTTTTTCGTTCAATTCAGGGAACTTCGGATTATCAATAAATACGCCTTCAAAGAAACCGTATTGGAATGGGGACCAGGCTTGGATTGTAATATCATGCAGGCGTGAATATTCCAGCACACCGCCATCATGGTTGATGCTGCGTTCGTCTTTCATATTTACATGCATTCCAAAATCAATCATGCCTGTATGAGCAATGCTGAACTGCAATTGATTGACAATGAGTTTTTGTGAAATATATTTTTGCACCAGGTCAACCTGGTAAGGATGGAAGTTGCTGACGCCAAATTGGCGAACTTTACCGGAATTTTGGAGAATCGAAAAAGCCTCGGCAATTTCTTCCGGTTCCATTAACGGATCAGGGCGGTGGAGCAGCAATATATCCAGGTAGTCCGTCTTCAGCCGTTGCAAGCTGCCATCAACTGCTTCCAAAATGTGCTCTTTGGAGAAATTGTACATCCGGTCTTCGATACCGCATTTTGATTGGAGAATGATATCTTCCCGCTTAATGGACGTATTCTTCAAAGCGTTTGCAAAGATGCTTTCCGATTCCCCTTTGCCATACTTATCCGCATGATCGAAGAAATTAATTCCGTGTTCGACTGCCGTTTCAATCATCGTTTGAGCATCTTTTTCTGATAACGCATCCATACGCATGCAGCCTAAAGCAATCTCTGATCCCAAAATACCGCTTTTGCCAAGATTAATTCGTTTCATTGCAATTCCTCCTAAAAAAATTTCCCACAACCTTATTTTAGGGATTAGACCTTACTCTAAGTCAACGATTAGGTTTATAATAGAAAAATAAAAGATTTGCAGCAGAGGTGGAATGGATCATGCGTTACACGATTGGAGAAGTTGCAAAAATCACCGGTTTTTCTAAATATACTTTAAGATATTACGACAAACAGGGGCTGCTGCCTTTTTTGGATCGGACAGAAAACGGGATAAGAATTTTTAAAGATAGTGATCTTTCTTTTTTAAGCGTGATCAGTTGTTTAAAAGAAACCGGCATGTCAATTAAAGAAATTAGGGAATTTGTAAAATGGTGCATGGAAGGCGATTCCACTCTGGCACTCCGGCTCAAAATGTTTGAAGAGCATAAAAAAGCCGTGGAGGAACAAATCAAAAACCTTCAAAAAAATTTGGAAAAAATTAATCATAAAATCTGGTATTATCAAACCGCTTTGGAAGCGGGCACGGAAGCAATTCATACCGAACACAACGGCGGAAAGTACGTTAATAAATGAGGAAAAGGAGAGGGCAGAATATTCCCTCTCCCATGTTTGGATCGTCCATGAAAACTGTATGGAAATTATTGATCTTTTAAAATTAAAATGCCATCCACTAAAATTTCCTGCGGCGGGAGAGGCTCGGTAAACATTTCATACAATTTTTCTACTGCAATTTCACCTATCTTTTTTTCATTTTGCATTATATGCGTGTAGTGGTGCTTCGGAAAATATTTTGAACTTGGAGCATCAAAACAAACCAGCTCAATCGATTGAAACGGTTTGTCATGTAACTCTTTTATCGCCTGCTCGACTAATAAAAGGATATTATACTCAACGGCAAAAATGGCATCTATTTTTCCTTTGTTATCGCGTAAATACTTTTTAATATGGTCCAGGTCATCGGCAATGTTTTTTTCTGAGTCATTGCTCGGAATGGTACTGGTAATATTTGATAATCTTAATGCCTTGTCAGGAACTAAGTTATATTTCAATAAAGCATTTTCCCATCCTGTAATTCTATCTTCGACTGAAGAAGTTCCTTTTTCATTCGGTGTGATGATGCCGATTCTTTTTTTCCCTTGCTCAATGAGAGTAGAAATGAGTAATTCACTCGATCTGATATTATTTGTGCCGACGAAAACAGTCGGTATCCCCTTTAAAATTCTGTCCACAAGCACTAAAGGAATTTTTCGGACGACCAGTTTGAGAATTTCTTCATTGAAATATTGGTTTTGGGCAGGCATGATAATAAATCCGTCCACTTCGTCAATTAAGTCTTTAATGTATTTCTTTTCCAGTTCTCCTTTCCCATGTGTAAGTTTTAGAATCAGGTGATCTCCTCTGCTGCTGACTGCAGTTTCAATCACGTGCAGCATTTTGTTAGCAAAGTCACGGAATTCTGTCAATATGCAGGCGATGGTTTTTTTTGAAGAAGAAGTTCCATGCTTCACAATGGGAGAAGGCTTTACAAAGGAGCCTTTCCCTGGCTTCCGTTCAATATATCCTTCCGAAGAAATGAGATCTAGTGCTTTTTTTGCTGTGATTCTGCTTACATTATATTTTTCGCATAGTTCTTTTTCTGATGGGACTTGGTCATGAGGTTGATAAAATCCGCGCTCTATTTTTTGGACCAAATCATCATGGATTTGCTGATAAATGGGTTTGTTCTCCATGACTGCCTCCTGATATACAAATGTTATATACATATTATATAACATTTGTATGCGCAAAGGAAACCTTTAAATCCTTAATTTTGAAAACAAACATATAAGCATTTTTTAAAATGTCATGATATTTTTATAAATATACATATTGACATGTC
>NZ_BKZR01000076.1:0-3854 GCF_008974225.1 Weizmannia acidilactici
CAACCTGTGCCATAAGAAAAGATACGGCTGGCTTCCATAATAGAACGAAACATTTCCGTGTGATTGACAGTATTAAAATATTTGATGGTTTTATCAATGTCTTCATGCAATTTGCAATTAATATTTTCCGGCTGGCCGGTCATTTCTTTCAACGTGTTTTCTTCCTTTTTGATTTCATATTTTAATTCAGAAAAACCCGAGTACCCGACCTTCTTGATGGTTCTAAACAAGAAAGAAGCGGAAACATGGCAAAGCTTGCTAATTTCATTTAAAGTTGAATTGCTAACAATATCTTTATGTTCGATAATAAAATTCAGGCATTGTATTTCATCTGAATTTAATTGTTGGAAGCTTTGATTCACCTTTTGTTCCAAATCCATAGAGAGTCAACACCCTTTCTTGTGTCCTTACATCCAATTTTATCACTATATAAGATGTTGACTCTATCCAAAAAGTTTTATTGTTTCAACAGTTCTTCAAATTTTTCCCTGACTTGGGGGACATCCAACCCTACGATAACTTGGAATGCTCTTCCTGCTCTCACAACACCCGCAGCTTTTCCCGCTTTAAATGCGCTATCCGGTTTCACTTTCTGTGGATCTACCACTGTCACTCTTAACCTGGTAGCACAATTGGTCACATCACTGATATTTTCTTTTCCGCCCAACGCATCCAGGTAAATTGCCGCTCTTTCCGAATAAGGGTCTGTGCAAGATGCTGCAGCTGTTTCTTGCACCCCTTGTGCTAATTTTTTATTCTTATAATCCTGTTTTGTCTTTAATGTAATCTCTTCTTCTTCATCCGCTTCCCTGCCTGGCGTTGCAAAGTTGAATTTTAAAATGAAAAATCTAAATACAAAGAAGTAAATAGCCGTGAATAAGAGTCCAACTGCAATTTGCGTTAAATATGTTGTCCAGTGATTTTGAAAAAGCGGAATCCAGTTTTTCCCGGCCATGTCAATAATGCCTCCGCTTAAATCACCAACTACACCAAATAAATACAGTGTCGTATCTAATGTTGCTGCCAATAGGGAATGAATCACCCATAAAAGCGGCGCTACGAACAGGAATGTAAATTCAATTGGCTCGGTAATGCCGGCAAGTACAGATGTAATTACTGCTGGTACCAGCAGGGCCAATACTTTTTTCCTGTTTTCTTTCTTTGCGGTAAAGTAAAATGCCAATGCAATTCCTGGTATACCAAAAACTTTTTCATTGCCATACAGCAGAAATCCCATTTGAGGAGCCATTGATTTCAGCAATTCCTTACTATTTGCAAATGTCTCCAAGTGCATAAGCCACCATTTCGTTAGGCCTTCCGGAACTGCGGCTGGCCCATATTGGAAAGGTATATAAATAAAATGATGAAGACCTGTTGGAATTAAAACACGTTCAAGGAAACAGTAAATCCAAACCCCAACAGGACCTGCATGAGCCATGAATGATTGTAATGATCCGATGCCAAATGAAATTTTCGGCCAAATTAAACAGGTAATGAATGCCAAGGGCAAAACGGTAAAAAAGCCAAGAATCACGACGAAAGCAGAACCCTGGAAGGTGCCCAAAAAATCAGGCAATTTATATTCAAAAAATCTGTTGTGCAAGTAGACAACGATCCCCGCTATAATCAAGGCACCTATGATGCTTGTATTAAAAGTTTTAATTCCGGCAATCATTTTCAAGCCTTCGTTTGTGCTATTTTCAGCTAAAGCCCTTCCGTAATGCATAATTCCAAAAAATTTTCCCCAGTGGGTAAGGATGGCCGCTATAAAATAATTCCATGTAAGATACGTAACCAAAGCTTCCATTGCAGCTCTTCCGGAAGCTTTTTTTGCCAGCCCGATAGGTAGGCCGACGACAAATAATAATTCTATTTGATTAAATACTGTCCATGAACCTTGTTGTACAGTATCCCATATGCCGTACCATAAGGTTCCTTCACTTGCAAGGCTTCCAAAAACAGAAGGATTGCAAAATAATATACTGATGGCCAGCATAATGCCAGCAAATGAGAAAAGTAAAACAGGTGTAAACATTGCACCGCCAAATCTTTGTATACTTTTCATCGTTATCCTCCAGACCGGAAACCGCTTTCCTTTTTAGGAATATGATGAGAAGCGATAAGATCTTTTTTCTTTTTAAAAAGATTTACCGCTCCTCATTTTTGGTTTCACTTAGTAATGATGTAAAGGAGCATGATTAAATAAATTTATTATCCCTTTAGTTGATTACCTTGTTTGATCAGCTTAAAACCGGTTCAGGACGCCCGATTTTTAATTCCGGCCAGTAATCCTTATTTGCTTCAACCAGTTCATCCAAAATAATTTTGGCCAGTCCTGCATCTGGTACAATCTTACTTAAGCTTAATGCTTGCCATAATTTCGTATATGAACCCTCTGTCCAGGCATCGACAACCAGGTTTTCAACACTGTTTTGTTCCTCAATCAACCCTTTTTGGAAGCGCGGGATTTTACCCTGGGCGAGTGGTTCAGGCCCATTTGCACCAATTAAGCAAGGAATTTCCACCATTGTATCAGAGTCCAGATTTTCTACTGCCCCTTTATTTGGGGTAATGACAAGCATGCGTTCTTTTGTGTTATAAGCAATAGCACGGCATAAATCAATAATGTAAGAAGCATGTTCATCTGATTTAAAGGCGCTGTTTGCTGCTGTTCCGGATTCCGTAATTTTGGCACATTCTTCGAAAACAAATTTTTCGCGGCCCAATCTGATTTCATCCGTCCTTGTATGATTCGGATCAGAATGTTTAACAACTTCCTGCGGATATAGATAGTATTTCAGATAAGTGTTTGGCAATGTTTCCGGATCGAGTGCATAGACATTTTTAGCCATTTCAAAAGTCTCTCTCCAGCTTTTTTCTGTCCCGCTTTCATCAGGCAATATATATCCGTGTTCCCTGACATAGGCTTGAAGCTGCGGCATTAAATTATTGCCTTTCTTATCTCTTACAGCCGTCCACCATCCAAAGTGATTCAAACCATAATAGTCGAAATCCAGTTCTTTATAAGAATCTAATTTTAATATTTTTGCCATCCGATCCATAATTCCAATTGGCATGTCACAAATATTGATAATTTTAGATTTCGGTCTTAAGCGATTTGTAGCTACAGCCACGATTGCAGCCGGGTTTGAGTAATTCAACATCCAGGCATTTGGAGAATATTTTTCCATATAGTCAATAAGCTCTAAAACGCCTCCGATGGACCTTAAACCGTAAGCAATTCCTCCAGGCCCTGTTGTTTCTTGACCCACAACCCCATGTTTCAATGGAATTTTTTCATCTTTTTCGCGCATTTCATATTTTCCAACCCTGATTTGTGCCATTACAAAATCGACATCTGTAAACCCTTCTGCAGGATTGGTCGTTGCCAAAAATTCTATTTCCGGGGCCCTTTCTTTAATCATGATAGCGCAAGCATCCGCAATTTTTTGCTGCCGCTCCCCGTCATTATCGTAAAACTTTAAACTTCTAATTGGAAACTTGTCTAAATTGTCTAGCAATGTTAAAACAATTCCCGGAGTATAGGTGCTGCCTCCGCCGGCGATCACTACTGAAAACTTTTTATCTGGCATAGTAAATCTCTCCTTAAAGAAAACGTTATCTTTATTACGTGATCATTATCTCACGAAGAAAAAATTATTCAATAAGATGCAATTGTTTAAAAAATAAATTTGCAAACAAAAAAGAATTTCATTTTCCGAAAAATATTTCATAGATTTTTGCCGCCTTTTCATATCCTTCATAAAGCAGCAATTTTGAGTAAAACGGGCTGCAATCCGGCAAAAGCAGTAAAGTTTTTTATATACAGGTACAGGTAATCGAGTAGGAGGAGG
>NZ_BKZR01000077.1:0-3700 GCF_008974225.1 Weizmannia acidilactici
GCGGCCTCCGCCTTTATATTACGAGAAGAAGAAGTCATCGCTGATTTGATTTACCATATCCTTAACAACGCGGGCTACATGGCCTTTTGGAATCATGTCACTGAAATCCATGGCAGAATGAGTTGTCCCATGTTATAATCAATAAAGGTAGCTGAATAGTTACTCAAAAAAACCGCCTCCATTCAATGTTTGTTCGACACCTACATTATATTATAAATATTATAATGGAAAAGGCGGTTTTTTTTGTACTTACTTCGTCTATTGCACGTTGATGATCGCGAAATTTACGAGACTCCTGCGGGAAAAGCGAGCAAGAAGAGACCCCGCAGCGAGTGACGTGAGGAACAAGCGAGGAGGCTCGCGACACGTGCGGAAAGCGAGTGAATTTCGCGATCATCAACAACCAACGATAATAATTTTTTCACAAAGAAAGGGGCGCCCCTTCAGCCAGATTACTGCCTTTTGGGACAGCCCCTTTGTTTATTATTCCAATACGTCTTATGTCCGTTATTTTTTAAAATTCCATTCTTAGGAACTTGTTTAATTATCAGAAGAAGATAGAGTATATCTACCGATGAAGCTAAAGAGTTTAGTATAATCAAAAATTTTAATGTTGAAGTTAATAGCCCACAAAAACCTAATATTATTGGCAAAATAACTGAGATGATTATGAATGGGGCTATTGTAACCAGTAAAAATCTTGATTTTGGAATATTTTCTTCAGTGGCTACAAACACCCCAAACAAAGTAAGCCCAATAAATGTATTTTCTGATTTAATAAAATTGGGTATGAATATCAAATGAAGTAATTCATGAAAAATTATAAGTAACATTATAAAGAAAATACTTCCTAAGTTAATGGTAAATGAAATAGAATTAGGTTCTATTCCAAATTCCTTCAATGATACATTTGAAAAAATATTTATTATCCCAACAGAGATAAGTGCATTGATAATCATTAAAGGAAAAGATAAAAAAATAGCACTTATCAAATATTTAGGTTCTTTTATTGGAACCCATTCATTTTTAATCAACTCAAAATGTAGACTTTCATTATACTGTGGCAATTTGTTTTTTATTTTCACGAATTACCTCCTTCAATAAAGTTAAGTTTTCTCTTGAATACTCACTCATTCTCAAAATTTCATAGGTGTTTAATTTACACCAAATAGCTGTCACACCTTCAAACGGGTTTATACAGAATATTCTTACAGGGTATGTCCCATCCTAACGACCGAACTGGATAAGTTTGGTAAATAAAAGGATATAACCGTGCGTAATATCTCCACACGACTCACGGTCTCTCACCCTCCTATATCTCTCCGGATCAAGGTCCGTACATTCCTTCGTCCTGCGTATCCATGAGATGGAGGCCGGATATGCTCCTTTGCTGGGTCGTTTGCCCGAACGGAATAAATAAGCTCCAGCTCTGCACTATTGGTGTTTGTTCTGAAAATGAAACAGGTAATCAAAAGCTATTACTTTTTCTTATTCTAAGCTGCCTGTAATGTTTCGATTTGAGGTAAACCTCCTTCATTTAAGAAATTTTCAGGGCCGCCTGGTCAAGGCGCTGCCTCAAGGTCGGGCTGGAAGGAACCCTTTGGATATCCAAAGCCAGTTGAAAGAAGACATCATCCCGGAATGCTTCAATATGATCAAAATCACTTTTGCCCTGGCAAAGCAGGCCAATATAAGACTTGGCAACATCGCCATTGGAACAGCCGGGGTTACGGGAAATATTCGGCAATTTATAGGCATTTAACTTTGAAGCTAAATTCGTTTGATTGAGTAGATTTCCTACAATCGCTAATCCAGACTGGGCAACAACCCGTTCATTTGTATATTCAATTATCAATTTTTTCATGAGATCACCTGATTGTGGAATGGGTTAAAATGGAGTTATTGTCCATATTATACTAGATTTTACGCTGATTGTTTGACGTTGAGTGAAAATTTCTTCACGGATTCAGGTGTATATAAAAATTGTATTTAAATGCTGAAAATCTTGCACTATCGACTGATTCCGTAGAGGTTAAATCATCTGTGAGTTATGTTAATGAAACTAAACAATTTCAACAGGTGATGTTATTTTGCTGCACAACAGTAATTTGAAGGACTGCAAGTATAAAAGGATATTGTTGCAAAAAAGAAAAAAAGAAGCGAATTTTACGCTTCAGTAAAGAAGGTAACCGAGCGGAGGTTATAATGTTTAATTTTCTCTGTTAGGTTGTTGGCTAATTAATCTTTATAAGATTAGTATCCGTAGCCACTCATGTAAGATGTTCCCACAATAATCAGTAGGATGAACAGAACTACAATTAAAGCAAAATTAAAACCGTGGCCATATCCGCCATCTGACAT
Source organism: Weizmannia acidilactici (assembly GCF_008974225.1). Classification (NCBI taxonomy): domain Bacteria; kingdom Bacillati; phylum Bacillota; class Bacilli; order Caryophanales; family Bacillaceae; genus Heyndrickxia; species Weizmannia acidilactici. The sequence goes on from NZ_BKZR01000077.1 coordinate 2,362, forward strand.
CATGATCACCTCCTTTGCGGGAGATACTATAAAATATGCGGTTTTGGCGTAAAAGAAAGGGCAAAGCATGGAATTACTTTGAAAAAGGGCAAGTGTAATAGAATAGAAAGTGCTTCATTATTGGCATTTCGGTAAATCACCAATGACGTCTAGGATAATGATTATACGTAACAACATTTCTTCTTATAGGTCTAACAATGTGTCTAGGAACAGTAAAGACGTTTACACGATTAACTTCCACTAACGGGGGGGATAATGGGTTGTACACGAGGAACAAAACGATTTTGTAAGGTGGATCCCTGGATTTAAATCAATATTTTGGACACCGAAAAGTGAAATTTAAATTATGATCCCATTCCATATTTTTCCTTTAATCTTTAGTTGCTTGACATGGAGCCTCTGCGGACGTGGTGTTTTGCGAAGGGCGAAAGGGACACATGATTTCTTTCGCATAGGCACCAGCCTACCACGCCCGCCACTCCATGTAAAGCAGACGCTTGTAACTATATGCAAAGATTTATGATGCCCCTTTGATACGATCTTCTACTTCCTGTGGTGCCATGTAACCAAGACAGCTATGAATCCGTTTCCGGTTGTACCAGCCTTCTTTTAGAGTATGGATATACGTAATATCCGTAACCCACTTCTCGTTGATGGTCGTCGTTGAAAAGTCCTGGTTCAAGGTTATCGTGGTCTTCCACCTTATCTTTATTGGAATGAGGACGGTACTTTTTTCTCACAATCGAATAAATGCCGGCAGCCTTCATTAAACGCTGGACCCGTTTCAAGCTGACTTTACGCCCTTCTTTTGTGAGCATATGATGGACCTTTGACGCTCGGTATCTTTAATATTTACACTTGCAGGAGGGTCAAGAACTGTTTGTCCATCACTTACCTTAACGACAACTGCATTAATTCCGTCAGCCTTCAAAGTTTGATAGAAGGATAGGGGTAACCCATTTTGAGCATTCCAATGAGAAACATCAATGAAGTCAACTTTGGGTTGATCCGCAAACGCACTGAATCCAAAAATAAAACGCTAGCCCCAATGATAGGACTAGCGCTGTAATAAATTTATTTACTTGCATTTGTATCACCTTTTTTCTTGATTTCGTTGTTCTTATACCAAGTGATTAAAGACGTTACGACTGTAAATACAACAGTTACGGCATCATACACTTGAGTATCCGAAAAAGGCAGTGGGTTGAGATTAAAAGACGTCAACACTTGGTTCAATAATGCTACAATCAATACAATTGTTCTTGCTAAAGTTGCTTTATCCATTTTCATTTTTCATCACCTCAATAAATTAATCAGTGCAAAAATAAAAGTGACCGCC
>NZ_BKZR01000078.1:0-3095 GCF_008974225.1 Weizmannia acidilactici
CCCTTCTCCGGCAAGTCTCAGGGCGGAAGCTTTTCCTATCCCGGAACCTCCCCCGGTCACAATGACTACCCTATCTTTCAATTTCATATTCCCTTACTCCTCTCTGGTGGAATACGACAGTAGTTTGCCCGTCTTTTTTGCGTTTGTAACAAGACGGCAGGCAAAAAACTGCTCCCTGTGCCTGTTCGTTGTTTTTCTTCAATCTTCCATGTAATATAAAAATAGGAAACCGGTTTGCTAAAATCATAGCTTGTCCATGTAAAGGGGGGTACATGATATGATAGGAAATTACGCAGTCGTCATCCCAGCCCTGAATCCGGAAGAAGAACTGGCCGAGTATGTGGACCGCTTATTGGAAATAGGGGCGGCGCATATTATTGTAGTAGACGATGGGAGCAGTCGGGATCGTGCACATATTTTTTCCAAATTGACCACAAAAAAGAGATGCACTGTCCTCCACCATCCGGTAAACCGCGGAAAAGGGCGGGCACTTAAAACCGCATTCTCCTATTTTTTAGATCACCTCGGCAATCTGTCCGGCGTGATTACCGCGGATTCGGACGGCCAGCACAGCGCGGAAGATGTGGAAAAGGTCGCAGCCGCACTGGAGCATAACCGGGACAGCATCATATTGGGGTCGAGGGACTTCAGCCTGGAATACGTGCCCCCAAAAAGTAAATTTGGCAATCAATTGACGAGCTTTCTGTTCAAAGTGCTGTACGGCGAAAACATCGGGGATACACAAACGGGGCTGCGTGGTATTCCGAAGCAGGAACTCCCGTGGATGATCAAACTGAAAGGAGAACGGTTCGAGTATGAAATGAATATGCTGATCTATGCCAGAAAAATGAACGTGCGGATCCGTGAAGTGCCGATCCGGACGATTTATTTCAACCGCAACGAAGGCACCCACTACCGTTCGGTAAAGGATTCTTTGAAAATTTTCCGAAAAATCTTGTCCGGCTTGTTTTATTATTCTTATCCGGCACTCCTTTTTTTCATAATCGATATACTCAGTTTCTCTTTTTTATACCATTATGTAATCAATGGAATTCCGCATTTATGGAAATTGCTGGCTGCAACAGCTGCGTCGCAAATCATTGCCTTTGCCGTCCTTCTTCTTGTAAAACAAAAGCTGTTGAAATGGAAACGTTTTTTAGTGAAATACATTTTTGTCTGCCTTTCTTTTATTGTCGTTTCCTTTTTACTAATTGAAGCCGGATCCGGACTATTGCAATTCAATCTCGTTTTTGCCAAAGCTGCCGCGAGCGTGCTTCTCGCCCTTGCATTTTATCAAATCCAGCTCCATTGGGATGTGTTTGATGCGTTTTACCAGCATGGGCATCTGGCGGGGGAACGGCGCCATGGCTGAAGGATACGGATTATTTTTTAAAACAGTCCGGAAGTTTGCGCGGTTTTTTTATCCTTCTTATCATACCGAAATTTCCGGGGAAATCGACGGCCCTGCCGTTTATATTTCGCATCACCGCAATTTATTCGGACCGTTCATCACGCTGCTATGGTATCCGAAATTTGTCCGCACCTGGATCCTGCACGTTTTTCTTGACCGGAAATCGTGCAGCAAACAATATGCTGATTACACGTTCACTAAAAGATTCGGATTGCCCTTGGTATTGGCTAAACCTGCCGCATTTTTGTTGTCGCTCGGGATTACAAAACTGTTGCAATCCGGCAGAGGTATTCCGGTTTACCGGGGGACGAGAAAGATCGTCCGGACGTTTCAGATAAGCGTCGAGGCTTTAAAAAAAGGGGAAAGCATCGCCATTTACCCCGATATTGACTATACAGACCGTTCGGCTTCCGTAAAGGATATGTATGCCGGCTTTCTATATATGGAAAAATATTTTTACAAAGCAACCGGCCGGCATGTCCAGTTTGTCCCTTTATACGCAAGCAAAAAGAAACGCCTGCTGATCGCAGGCGCCCCGATTTTTTTCCGGGATGGGGAAGACTTCCGGACGGAAAAAGATGTTGTCTACAAAAAATTACATATGGCATTAAACCGGCTGGCGGCCCGGTGCGGGGAGCTTTGAAGGAAGCTGCTTTATACGCGCGGAGGGCATACGGATTTTCGTATCCCACCGTTTTTTTGGGGCTGAAAGTAAATTATAATCAGAATATTTAGAATTAAATGAATGAAAGTTTTCTTCTAAAAATTTCATTCCGATAATATATGAAGAGAAAATATAACACCAATGGGGAGACAGCAAAGGATGGCAACAAGAAATTTATTCCGCTTCGCATCAAATGGGGGCCTTTATTTGCATCGCCATCTTTATTCTGATCGTTGTAACGGTTGGCATATGCCACAACAAGCAATCTATTAAAAAATAACAACCGCAGTGTGAATCAAATGATTGCCAACCAGGCAGCGTCACTGGTGAAAACCGGGCTGTCCAGTTATGAAGATTCTCTAGACCAGCTTGCAGGGCTTGTGGCTGAAAATCTTCAAGATAAGAAAAATATGCAGGAAATTGAAGCGGAAATCCGGGCGGTACATACGCGAAATAAAACATTGGTTGCCGCTTATTATATGGATTTCCAGACCGGAAAGCTCCATATTTCGTCATATGCAAAGCTCAATCTTGATGTCAGGGATACAGATACGTACCGATACTTAAAAGCGAATCCAAAGATGCAGTGGCTGGATGTTTATAAAGACAAGGTGACGGGTGCGATTATGACTTCCGTCGTAGCCCCGGTTTTCTCGGACGGGAAGATGGTCGGGACAGTCGGGTATGATATCAATTTATCCACCATCGGCAAAATCCGTGCTGGCATCTCACTTGCTGAAAAAATTGAAGTAGCTGACAAGTGGATTAACAAGGGCTACTCTGTTTCAGTGGTGCTTAGAATTATCGGCATTCCCAGGTCTACGTACTATTACCAAAAGAATTACCGTGTGGAAGAAAAGAAAATAAGTGAGGGACGTCCGGCACCAGGCTATTCCATCAAAGAGGACGGCAAAAAGGTCTCAGATGAACAAATAAAAGAATTCTTACTGGAAGAAATCGCTGGCGATGCCTTTAACTACGGCTACAGGAAGCTGACGAAAGTGCTTCGCCGGAATTATA
>NZ_BKZR01000079.1:0-2995 GCF_008974225.1 Weizmannia acidilactici
GAATATCGAAGGTTGAGAGGCACCTCCCGCAAAAACTTGACTCACTCTAAGACTTTTGGTATCCTTTAATAATTCAACAATTTTTGATATAATATTTCCCATGGGAAGACCTCTTTCTGAATGTATTCGCCTGGAAGCGTACATTTATATGTTAGAGTGTCTTCCTATTTTTTTCCACTCATTAGCCCCCGAGTAAAATTTTACACATACGGGACTAGAAGCGATCTATCAGGGTTACAAAGTGATGTTTATTTCAATGGGAGAACTCGTACATATTTTAAAAACAGAGGAAATCTCCCGTAAATCCCAAACAAGACTAAAAAGAATACGAAATGCCAATCTGGTCATCATTGGCGATTTAATGTTCATGGCAATGGATCAGCAAGAGGCCAATCTCTCTTTTCACTTAATCAATGATTTATATAACAAGTCATCAATCATACTGACATTCAATAAAGCTCCTAAAGAATGGGGTGAATTATTGGGCGACCCAGCCATTACTACCGCTATTTTGGATAGAATTATCCACAGATCCGGGGTCATTCATTTGAATGGCGATAATTATCGGATGAAACATAGGACCTCTATTTTTGCCTGATCTGTAAAAAATAAATTTTCGAAAACTGTAGCATTATACTTGACGCTTACAGATTCAAATAACAAATAAGCTGTTACGGAGGGAGTTAAAGGATTATGGCTACTCGAGGAAAAAGTATAAATCTGTTTTTGATGGATGGCACACCAAACGGGAGAATAAAATGTACTTTGGCTAATTGGACTGGCGTTGCTTACAAGATACCTCGCACTGAACTAGATAAATGCAAGGGACGCGAAGATTTATCCCAGAGTGGCGTTTACTTTTTATTTGGCACTTCAGATCAAACAGACGACAATATGGTATATATTGGGCAAGCCGGTGTACGGAAAAACGGAGAGGGTCTTCTCTGTCGGCTAATAGAGCACAAACGAAATCCAGATAAGGATTATTGGACAGAGGCTGTTGTATTTACTACATCCAATAATTCATTTGGCCCTACAGAGATAAGTTATCTTGAGAACCGTTTTTGTGGACTTGCAGTAGAGGCAAACCGGTATGTGGTTAAAAACGGAAACGACCCTACTCCCGGAAATATAACCGAGGAAAAAGAAAGTGAGCTCGAAGAATTCATTGATTACGCTAAAATAATAATGGGTGCTCTTGGGCATAAATTATTCGAACCACTGACAGATAAACCTAAACCAGCTAACACAGTAGAATCTGCTGAAGAAGAATTACTTCTCTTTATGAAGCGAAAAAGCCGTAAGAGTGGACAAATAATTGAGGCAAGCTGTAAGCAAACGAATGAAGGCTTTGTCGTCTTACAAGGTAGTCGTATAGAAACTATAGATTCTGATAGCATTCCACCTGGAATTAAAGAACGCAGACAAAAAGCCAAAATAGATGAAAATGGAATACTTCAAGAAAATACCTTATTCCGAAGTCCATCATATGCTGCTGCTTTTGTCATTGGAGGTCACGCTAATGGACTGACAGAATGGAAAACAAAAGATGGGGTATCTTTGAAAGAGATAGAAAACAGTGAAGACAATTGAACTTAAGTTTACATCTATCCTGTCTCCTCAGCCCCTATAAAAATAGGCGTTATCTAATCTGTCAACTCAACCCTATCACTTTCAGGGCAGTTGATATGTTACCGCAAACAATAAAATAAGGGTTTCCCGACATTGTTACCTCTGGCAAAGAAGCCGAGAGAAAAGTTCAATGTCTGGAAATCCTTGTTTTATAAACATTTTCAGCCCTTCTATTTATCCACCCTTGACATCAAGACAACACACTCCACGTGTATCGAGTGTTGACGGTAGTTATGTTATAAAAATATAAATGAGGTGCAGTGGTGTTTCTTTGTTATTTAAATAGAATAGAAAGATATTCTTCAACAAAAAGCTGCTTTTAGCTATTAGTAAATTGTAATGGGTAACTAAAATTAAAAGAATTAAACGGCAATTAATTTTATTTACTTTCATATATAGAATTTCAAAAACATAAAACTTATCTTCTGTGTTGGATCTAAATTCGAAAAATGTGGTCGGATATGCTTTTTAGATAATTATATAATTTTGATTTTAAGAGCATTAGACGATGCATATGAAACCCCAAAATGTATCATAAAAATAATTTCCATAAGATAAAGCGAAGTATTAATTTTCATCTTTCGTTGCCGCTACTCCAATATATGAAGTATTAATTTCCTTTTTACCGTATATAATCTGTTCAATTATTCCTCTCCACTCTGGATTAATATCTTCCCATTTCTTCCCCCAGTTGGAATTTATAAAATGGTAAGCTTTATATGGTTTATCGGAACTTGAAGATTTATACCCTAACAGGTCTTCCATACACTCTTTAATAGGAAAAACTCGATTTGGATCTCCTACCGCATCTAAAATTGACTTGTTAAAATTAAAGGCTTTTTCTATACCACCATCTCTATCATGTATAACATTTGGATAAATACCTAAAGCGTTAAAATATTTCACTAATGGAATAATTGCAGCCTTTCCTCTTGCCTTTACAACTTCCCAATTATATGAGAAATCCTTATACATGTCTTCAGGCATCCTTGCAACTGTTTCTCTTATTACAACTTCTTCTGTATCGCCTTCTACTATCAAAACTTTTTTTGTAAAGATTTCAAAAAATAACTCTGAGCTTTCGCTCCAAGTTCATGATGAGAAATTGGAGAGCTACAACTGTTTCACTTGTCTCCTGAAGTCGTGCTCGAATAAGGTCCAGCCCGTATTTGCGCTTGCCTTCACCAAATTTGCCTTCAACGGCATTACGTTCAGAGGTATCCTGATTCGCCAATCGTTCCAAGGAATGGTCTTCTGTCTTGGATGGGCAGCCAAGCCGTGGCCCACTTTAGATGCCGAGAGATTTGCAGTAAGCCAGATTTTCACGATTCCGGTAAATTTTGTCCGCCAGAATTGCTTCTGG
>NZ_BKZR01000080.1:0-2993 GCF_008974225.1 Weizmannia acidilactici
CACTTCATCCATACAGAACACTTGTTTCTATCTTAACATAAGAGGGGGAGTTTTGTCTACCGACAACCGGCATTCATCTCCCGCCTACGCATTGGGGTATCGCACTGCACATTCTTTGAGGCGGGAGTCTTCTGCCGGGAGATGATAAAAAGACCATTACAAATAAATGAAAAACTGAAGTGATAACGTTTCCTATTTCCGAAAAGCCCGCTGCGTTGGCAGGTTTATTGCTGAAGGTGTTCGTATTGGGCGACAGATTGCAGATTTTAACTGCGGCCCGATGGTATTGGACTGCTGCAGTTTGCTGATCCAGGATTCCACGCCCGCGTAAAACTTGTTCAAGGCATCCGTCGCTTTTTCGCGGTTTTCTTTCGATTTTAAGTATTGGTAGCCGGCCACGCCGATCACTGTGTACAAGGGCAACTTTTTCACCGTACACCCCCTCCTAGTTTTCTTCTATTTACCCTCATTATAAGTGAAAAATCGATGGATTTGGAATATTTTGATTTGGATAGGAAATGGGGGCGTTACTTTCCGGAGACTTTTCATTTCATTGAGGATGGGTTTGCGTTACGTTTTGTCGCTTTTCATTCCATTAGGGCCGGGGGGCGTTACGTTCGGGAGGTATTTCGCCCCATTCAAGCCGGCTTTCATTCCATGCGGGCCGAACTTTTTTCGGTCAGGAAATTTTTTACAAACCCCTTTGTTACTTACTTACTTTTAGTAAGTTGATTTTTTGTGTATAATATACTAATAGATGTGAAGTCCCGAATGGGTAGAAAGGGGCGTTTCATGATGGGAAACCAAAGTTTATGTCCCCGTTTTGAGAGGGCATTTCAGTTATTAGGGAAACGCTGGGTCGGTGTGATTATCCGCGTCTTGTCCAATGGGCCGATGCGGTTTAATGAAATGGCGGAGCACATCCCGCATATCAGCCAAAAAGTGCTTTCGGAACGGCTCAAGGAACTGGAAGAACAGGGGATCCTTGTGCGGGAAGTGTACCCGGAAAGCCCTGTCCGGATTGAATACCACCTAACTGAAAAAGGCGAGGCCATCAAGCCCGTCCTCGATGAAGTGCAAAAATGGGCGGACAAATGGGTGGTGCTCGACTAATACAGAAAAGGGGCTGTCCCAAGCCATGAAAAGTAGAGATGATCGCGAACTTACGAAACCCCGGCGGGAAAAGCGAGACCCCTCGTGCTGAGGTATCGGGCGAGGAGACTCGCGACGTATACGAAATACGAGTAAATATCGCGATCATTAAAAATTTTGTTATTAAAGGGGTGTCCTTTGGCCAATTTGGGACTACCCCTTTTCGTTTAGCTTGAAAAGAAAATCGCGAGCAAAAGTGGAACGAGGATCATCAGCCCGATGACGATCCAGCCAAGCGGGTGCGCGAAGTTGATCGTCCATCCGCTGCCGAACCTTTTTTCCACCCAAACGGAAGGGTCATTGCGATTAAAGTAGAAGACGCCGAGCTTCCAATACTGGTCGTCATCATAATGGGAGCTTCCCTGCACTGCCCCGTTCCCCATGCGGATGCGGCTGCCGCCCTGACCGGTGGTGATCGAAAGGATGACGGCACCGAACAAGATCAAAAGTGCTGCCCCCATGCCGCCGTATGAAAGCCAGCCAACCGGAATCGGGACAATAAAGGAAAGCTGGATCATGAAAAACATCAAAATCAAAATGAACGACGATACCATTGTAAAAGCTGACCATCTGCGCCGGAAACGGACATTTTGCCGGAGCGATTTTTCCGGATCGTTGGCATTGAGCTGCTGCTTGCTTTTTGCAATCACCGTATTCATCCAGATGAACAAAACGAGCATAAACAGCTGTACAGTTGGCAGTTCAAACACTGTCCGGTACGATTTTTCCGCCCAGTCCGTCGGAGTGCCGTTGAAATCGTAATGAATCACAATCCGGTCCGGGATGCGGTCGTAAAACAAATAGGTTATCAGAAAAGTTGCCGCTGTAATCGCCGCATGGATCAGGAACCATGCATTGGAAAAAATGAGTTTCTGCTGGCGGAATTTCGGGTCGACCATAACGGTTTGTTTTTTCTCGTGCAGCCAATTGTACGCCGCTTTCATTTTTTTCATCTTCTGGTGGAAAAAAAGATAGATGAGAAAATCTCCGATGATACAGCCGATGACGGCCAGACCAAAGCCTGCTTCAAGAAACCCGCCTGTCTGTGCGGTGATGAATACGGCGGCGACAATGATGCTGAATACAACGATGGAAGCGGCGTATTGCTTTCTCAGTTTTTTCAGCTCGGGATCCGGATATGCTTCTTCCGGGATGGTAACGCCGAAACTTTCTGTTTTTCTTGTTATATATGGGGTGACGGCCATCACGATTCCAACCAGCCCAAAAAAGATCAAATGGATCACGGTTTCCATTTTTCTCCCACCTTTATTTTTGAATATCGTTGTAAAGTTTTTCGCACATTTGTAAAAATTGTTTTTGGCCAAGTCCGCGGCAAATCGCTTCACTGACGAGCGGGCGCAGCTGCCCGGCGAGCCCTTCCAAATACGTTTCATCAGCCGGGGGCATCTGGTCCGGCTGGATGACGACGCCTTTTTGCCGGTGGATGAGGATAAAACCTTCCTGCTTTAACATTTGGTACGCTTTGTTGACTGTGTGCATATTGACACCCAAATCGGCGGCCATCGCACGCACGGAAGGAAGCGGATCCCCCGGCGCCAGTTCTTTTGACGCGATGCCTTCGATAATGCTGTTGCGCAGCTGTTGGTAAATCGGAACATCCAATTCCAAGTCTATTTTTATGAACATGGCGATCATCTCTTCCGTATGTTATTTGTTATACATAATATATAACAGTTAGAATAAAAAAGCAATGGATATTCGTTTAAAAATATTATGTTTTTTCGACAGGAACTTTGGCCGGCTGCCCTGTTTTGTTTCGCGGAATCAGCGGACATTCCGGAGAAATCGGCGGGAAGACCCAATAAATCAGCAAAACTAAC
>NZ_BKZR01000081.1:0-2709 GCF_008974225.1 Weizmannia acidilactici
ACCCGGGGAACTGAAACATCTCAGTACCCGGAGGAAGAGAAAGCAATAGCGATTTCCCAAGTAGCGGCGAGCGAACAGGAAACAGCCCAAACCGGAGGGCTTGCCCTCCGGGGTTGTAGGACACTCATATGGGAGTTACAAAAGGACGGGGTAGGCGAAGCGGCCTGGAAAGGCCTGCCGGAGAAGGTAAAAGCCCTGTAGCTGAAACTTCGTTCTCTCCCGAGTGGATCCTGAGTACGGCGGGACACGTGGAATCCCGCCGGAATCCGGGAGGACCATCTCCCAAGGCTAAATACTCCCTAGTGACCGATAGTGAACCAGTACCGTGAGGGAAAGGTGAAAAGCACCCCGGGAGGGGAGTGAAAGAGATCCTGAAACCGTGTGCCTACAAGTAGTCAGAGCCCATTTACGGGTGATGGCGTGCCTTTTGTAGAATGAACCGGCGAGTTACGGTCCCATGCGAGGTTAAGCTGAAGAGGCGGAGCCGCAGCGAAAGCGAGTCTGAACAGGGCGCATGAGTATGGGGCCGTAGACCCGAAACCAGGTGATCTACCCATGTCCAGGGTGAAGGCAAGGTAACACTTGCTGGAGGCCCGAACCCACGCACGTTGAAAAGTGCGGGGATGAGGTGTGGGTAGCGGAGAAATTCCAATCGAACTTGGAGATAGCTGGTTCTCTCCGAAATAGCTTTAGGGCTAGCCTCAAGGTAAGAGTCTTGGAGGTAGAGCACTGTTTGGACGAGGGGCCCTCATCGGGTTACCGAATTCAGACAAACTCCGAATGCCAAAGACTTATCCTTGGGAGTCAGACTGTGAGTGATAAGATCCATGGTCAAAAGGGAAACAGCCCAGACCGCCGGCTAAGGTCCCAAAGTATACGTTAAGTGGAAAAGGATGTGGAGTTGCTTAGACAACCAGGATGTTGGCTTAGAAGCAGCCACCATTCAAAGAGTGCGTAATAGCTCACTGGTCGAGTGACTCTGCGCCGAAAATGTACCGGGGCTAAACGTATCACCGAAGCTGCGGACGGACACCTGTTGGTGTCCGTGGTAGGAGAGCGTTCTAAGGGCGTTGAAGCCGGACCGGAAGGACCGGTGGAGCGCTTAGAAGTGAGAATGCCGGTATGAGTAGCGAAAGAAGGGTGGGAATCCCTTCCACCGAATGCCTAAGGTTTCCTGAGGAAGGCTCGTCCGCTCAGGGTTAGTCGGGGCCTAAGCCGAGGCCGAAAGGCGTAGGCGATGGACAACAGGTTGATATTCCTGTACCGCCTCTTCACCGTTTGAACGATGGGGGGACGCAGGAGGATAGGGCAAGCGCGACACTGGTTGTTCGCGTCCAAGCAGTTAGGCCGGCGTGGAGGCAAATCCTTCACGCCAAGGCGGAGCTGTGACGGCGAGGGAATTTAAAGTACCGAAGTTCCTGATTCCACACTGCCAAGAAAAGCCTCTAGTGAGGTGAAAGGCGCCCGTACCGCAAACCGACACAGGTAGGCGAGGAGAGAATCCTAAGGTGAGCGAGAGAACTCTCGTTAAGGAACTCGGCAAAATGACCCCGTAACTTCGGGAGAAGGGGTGCTCTTTGGGGTGCAAGCCCCGAGGAGCCGCAGTGAATAGGCCCAGGCGACTGTTTAGCAAAAACACAGGTCTCTGCGAAGCCGCAAGGCGAAGTATAGGGGCTGACACCTGCCCGGTGCTGGAAGGTTAAGGAGAGGGGTTAGCCTTTCGGGCGAAGCTCTGAACTGAAGCCCCAGTAAACGGCGGCCGTAACTATAACGGTCCTAAGGTAGCGAAATTCCTTGTCAGGTAAGTTCTGACCCGCACGAAAGGTGTAACGATCTGGGCACTGTCTCAACGAGAGACTCGGTGAAATTATAGTACCTGTGAAGATGCAGGTTACCCGCGACAGGACGGAAAGACCCCATGGAGCTTTACTGCAACCTGATATTGAATTTTGGTACAGCTTGTACAGGATAGGTAGGAGCCTTGGAAACCGGAGCGCCAGCTTCGGTGGAGGCGCCGGTGGGATACTACCCTGGCTGTATTGAAATTCTAACCCGCACCCCTTACCGGGGTGGGAGACAGTGTCAGGCGGGCAGTTTGACTGGGGCGGTCGCCTCCTAAAAGGTAACGGAGGCGCCCAAAGGTTCCCTCAGAATGGTTGGAAATCATTCGCAGAGTGTAAAGGCATAAGGGAGCTTGACTGCGAGACCTACAAGTCGAGCAGGGACGAAAGTCGGGCTTAGTGATCCGGTGGTTCCGCATGGAAGGGCCATCGCTCAACGGATAAAAGCTACCCTGGGGATAACAGGCTGATCTCCCCCAAGAGTCCACATCGACGGGGAGGTTTGGCACCTCGATGTCGGCTCATCGCATCCTGGGGCTGTAGTCGGTCCCAAGGGTTGGGCTGTTCGCCCATTAAAGCGGTACGCGAGCTGGGTTCAGAACGTCGTGAGACAGTTCGGTCCCTATCCGTCGCGGGCGTAGGAAATTTGAGAGGAGCTGTCCTTAGTACGAGAGGACCGGGATGGACGCACCGCTGGTGTACCAGTTGTCTTGCCAAAGGCACCGCTGGGTAGCTATGTGCGGAAGGGATAAGTGCTGAAAGCATCTAAGCATGAAGCCCCCCTCAAGATGAGATTTCCCACAGTTTAGCTGGTAAGATCCCTGAAAGATGATCAGGTTGATAGGTCCGGGGTGGAAGCGCGGTGACG
>NZ_BKZR01000082.1:0-2482 GCF_008974225.1 Weizmannia acidilactici
AACTCATTATTATTTGATGAATATTCATGTTCAATCCATTCTAAAAACTGAAAGAAACGCATATTGGGATGACACTCCCAAATTCCTCTTAATAGGCTCAATATTCTGCTTATTCTCGCCGGGTCTCTTTTCTTATCATTCATCTCAGGACATTCCACTCCTTTAGCCTGTTAAAAATTCAATAGGGGAAACTTAATGCTCTGTCCCTACTCTTATACCTCATCCCATTCTTTTAACAATTGTATTATCTCTGTCTGACTACTTCCATCCCAGCTATTCATTGCCCTCGCATAACATGTTTGGTCGATACTTCCACCGTTCCGTAAAAGAACTTCAGCTATCTGGTAAAACGAATAATAACAGGCGAGTTGCAAAGGTGTTCTCCCAATTGAATCCTTAATATTTGGATCAGCACCTAATTCCTCTAAAATGTATCGAGTCATTTCTAGATGGTTAAGAAAAACCGACACATGTAAAACGCTTTGTCCGTAATAACATAATTCATTTAAGCCACCATGTTCATCAAGATACTGCCCCAAACCAGCCCTATCATTTGTTGTAACAATCTTTATTAAGTCCATTTTTCCCCACCTTTTGCAAGACCCTTTCTCCCCCTTTAAAGGGAAAAAACCTGGGCTCTAAGCGAACGAAACCACCGTTAAACAAAAGATTATCCATGTACCTTCTCCTTTAAGGCAGTTAAGTTATTTGAAAAATGCCTACAACCAATCAATAAAAACTTTGCCTTTTTGTCGAAATATTTTAGGAAATTAGATTTTATATGATTAAGTTATCATATTTCTTCAATTTGACAACAAAAAGTAACGAGTTATTATTTCAATAAAATCTGGCTATCATTCGAACTTTCCATTTGAAAGCCCAATTAATCAAGTTCTAGGAAGATTTAGACATCTGCTGGACAAAAAAAAGAATGAACCTAGTCAAAATCTGTTAAATTTTGGAGTGGGTGCCAGCCAATTCTTTAAAGCACTCAACACTTATCTTATGTTTTAAAAGTGTAAACACATCAAAAACACAGGTATTGGTATATCAAGGAATATTAATGAAAAAGTGTTGAGATTATATACTATTTTTTATTGTTTTTTTCGGTTAAGTGTATACATAAATAATAATTGTTGTCACTGAGGAGAGAAATTTGGGAAAAGAAACAAACCGGACCCGTGCTGAATCCAGTTTGAGCTTGTAGCGAATTTATAACGGTAAAATCTAATTAGATAATGATTGAAAAATCCAATATATAATGTCTGTTTTCTCCTCTTTTCCCCTTCTGGATACTAACCCCGGTACCTACTCTAAAGTCGTGGGAAAGAGAGGGATCAGCTTCAACAACTTTTAAAGAAGAGTACTTGCTAGATATGGATTCTTCAGAACCCCATTATTTTTTTGCTCGTCATGAACCAAATCATTTATATAGGTCTTTATATCCTTGAATGACATTTCTTGTTTATATCCCTTTGATCCGTCTAACCATTGTACATTCATTAGTCTATCAAAAGTAGCTTCACAGCTACGACGTGGAAACCTTCCCAATGAAGAATCAAAAAAGCTCGAATGGGTAGAATAATGATGTGAATGAATAAATGCATCCCAAGTTTCTCTTAATTCTTCTTCAGGTTTTATATCAATTATTTCAATTTCTTCAAGACTTCTGTTATCCACCGCACCCCAGGCCTCTTTTAAGAGTTTAATTGCAGATACATCAGACTTTGGTGCACTGTATCCGAATATAGTAAACATATATGCCCTATTGAGATAATGTTTGGTAAGGTTCCAACTATCCCGTATAAAAGGATCATTGTTGTAATCCTTTTCTTTTACAGGATATAAGAGCTTAGTTGGTTCAAATGGTTTTCCACAAATAGAACAATGGCTGTAAATTAGCCCACCTCGCTTGTGTTCATTGCAAAGCCCAACAAAAACATTTCCATGTAAAAATGCTAACTCAGGAAGATTGTTAGTAATCCTTGAAACCCTTGTATAGGCTTGAAGTAATAATGGATCCCAATTAAAAGTAGCGACTAAATCTTTCTTGGTAAGGCTAAGCAATAAAAAGTCATAAACCGTAGGATCATCAGGTATTTCAAAGCTATAAAAGTATTCATATATTCTTTTTTCCAGTTCTTTAGTGATTTCGTCACATTCAGGGCGACTCTTTAGTTCAGAGTATATATCTTCTAAGTTATTACTTTTAGTCTTTAAACTCACCTTATCAATTGCATTCACCATTCCTAATTTCTCAATAAATCCATCCATGACAGAGGTCCGTTTATTGTTTTTATCTCCATTTGGAATGGCAGCAACACTTGCCCCTGCTCCTAGTAGAACTACATGTGGACGTTGTTTCATTATTATTTCAAACTCTTCTGCTTTCAATAAATTTTCACCTTTCCTGCTTTTAAAATTTCCCATCAACTACATTTTGTGTATAAACATTTTGACTTTTATTTTAATTTTCTTTTTA
>NZ_BKZR01000083.1:0-2378 GCF_008974225.1 Weizmannia acidilactici
TGGCAAGTAGAAAATGTATGAAATGGCAATTAAAAATGCATACATACACTTGCCAAATTCCATGGTTAACGAGAGATTGAGTCTTTGTATCGGTGACTTTCACCATTGAAGATGATTAAATGAGAATGATGAATCAGCCGATCAATGACGGCCTCTGTTAAAATGGGATCGCCAAAGACATTATTCCATTGGCTAAAAGGTAAATTGGTTGTCACAATGATGCTTTTGGTTTCATAACACATGGAAATAACTTGAAATAATAACTCTGCCCCCTGTTTATGCAATGGAATATAGCCCAATTCATCAAGAATCAAGAGATCCAACTTTTCGATTTGATTGAGAAATTTACCAAGGTCACCTTTTTCATTGGCCTCCAATAAAGCATTGACAATGGAGGCGGCCGTATAGAACTTCACTCTTTTTCCTTGTTTTTTCATCAAATTGAGGGCGATGAGAGTGGAAAGGAATGTTTTACCGGTTCCCACTCCGCCATAGAAGATAAGGTTTTCCTGATTTTTCGTAAACTCACCTTCTAAAATATAATCTTTTGTGATGCCTGGGGCTAGTTGAATCTCCCGCCAATCATAAGGTTTATTTGGAATTTTCGGCAATGTCGCCTGTTTTAGTAGTAAATTTATCCTTCTCTCATCTCGATGCTGCACTTCTCGTTCAAACAGCTTCAGTAAAAATTCCTCATTTGTTTCCGCATGGATGGTATGGTAATTGGCTGGAATCCAGCTTAATTTTAGTCTTTTGGCATATTCCTTAATCATTTGTTCCATGATGCCACATCTCCTTGGGATTCGAATAGGCGGTCATAATGCCTTACTCCTCGGATGGCTTCCGGCATATCTGGAACGTGTTTTTTCGGTTGAATTGGCTCTCGTATACCTCTTCCATTGATTAATTGATAAAATACCTGTTTAATCGATTCTACTTTCGGATGACCATACTGGGAGGCAATCCTCAAAGCCTGTGTCGAAACTTCGAAATCATGTTCTTTTAGTAAAACAGCTAGTAGTTGTAATGCTTCCTTCTTTTCTTGAACGGTACAATTGGAAAAATAATTTTTCCATTCTTCCGGCATCTTTTCATAGAAATCCGTATATTTTAATGCATTTGGCCTTTTGGCCATTAACGTAAGATATGGTTGCCATTTCATTGATTTTTGTTTTGTGCCATATAAACGCTCGTGCTTGATAATCAGCTCATGCTCTTCTGTTAAAATGGCAATCTCATGATAAGAGATCTTTGCCAAAACCTTTTGTTTGGCAAAACGGGGAGACGTGGAATATAAATTGTTTTCTAAATGGATGAAACCGTACTTATCAGCCGTGACCTGCTCATATCGGACACATTCAAATTCTTTGGCTGGCAATTGAAGAAATAACGCTTGTTCTTCTTCAAATAATTCAGCGATGAGTCGCTCCTTCTCATAATGCGGACGATTCCAGTCCTTCTCACATTTCTCCCATAAAGATTCATTAAAACTTTCTAGTTGATAGATTGTTTGTTCAGGTAAAAAGAAATTGTTTCGAATATATTTCACCTTTGATTCGACATTCCCTTTTTCATTTCCGCTGGCTGGGTTGCAGAACTCGCATTCAAAGCCATAATGTAAAACGAATCGTTGAAATGTCTCTGTCAATTCTCTTTCTCCGTTTGGCAAGATCGTTTTTACTGCAGGGGAGAGATTATCAAAACGAATGACCCTTGGAACCCTTCCCATATAGTGAAAGATTCGTTTTAATCCTTCCAAGAAACATTCTTGATTTTGAGCTGGCATGACTTGCACATAGGCCGCATTACTGTAAGGGAATGAAACGACCAGGTAAGGAAAATCGACGTATTTCCCCTGATAGAGAAAAGGAGCTTCTCCAAAATCAACTTGAGCCATTGCAGGTTTCGATTCTAAAGGTAACGCAGCTGGTTCACTTTGTTCGAGCAGTTCTTGTTTTCTTTTTGATACATAGAGCCGAACAGAACGATCTGAACCTGTAAATCCATATTCTTCTTTTAAGATTTCATACATTCGTTTCGCAGTTCTTCGATATTTTTTCTTCTTTGTCAAGTCCTCTTTAATCCATTGATCCAATATCGGTTTCACTGGATCCATCACTTTCGCTTTTCTCGTTTGTTTAACTTTTGAGGGATTGAAGTCTTCCATTTCCGCATACTTCTTCACTGTTCTTGGATCACGATTCATTCTTTTGGCAATATCGGAATAGGAACATCCTTTTTGGTTTGCTTCATATCTGATATAATGAATTTCAGCCACTGCTAACATCTCCTTGAATACCTCCCGTTGAACTGTTTTGTCCAACTAGGAGGGTAGTGTATTTGGGGAATGTTGGCAAGTGGTTTTTTGTTTTATAGGA
>NZ_BKZR01000084.1:0-2345 GCF_008974225.1 Weizmannia acidilactici
ATTTACATGGCAAAGAAAGATTATGCGCAGCTTGCCCATGATATTGTCGCAAATGTCGGCGGGCCTGATAATGTTAAATCATTGGTGCACTGCGCGACCCGTTTGCGTTTCCGTTTAAAAGATGCAGGGCAAGCAAATAAAGAACTGCTTGAAGACCTGCCAAATGTACTGACGGCAGTAAACGCAGGCGGACAGTACCAGGTTGTCATCGGGGATGAAGTCGTTCCTGTCTATAACGCCATTATGGATGCTTACCATTTTACGGCTTCCGATGTCGGATCTGACAATGATGCGGCTGCGGAAGAAAGCGAAGAAAAAGGCAATATTTTTGACCGCTTTGTTGCAGTTCTTTCCGGTATTTTCACGCCGTTTATCTCTGTTCTTGCAGGTGCCGGCGTTTTAAAAGGTGTTGCAATCCTTTTGGCAAGCACGCATGTTGTTTCGACATCTTCAGTTTGGTACAGCATTCTGAACGCACTGGCAACAGGTGTGTTTACACTGCTTCCGATCTTTATTGCCATTACGGCTGCTGATAAATTCAATACAAACCGTTTTATTGCCGTTGCGCTTGCAGCAGCGATGATTTATCCGCTGACGGATAGCAGTATCCCGAAAATCGGCCATTTAGGCAGCTACGCCATCAATTTTAAACAGTACGGTGGTGCGGTCATTCCGACGATTTTGGCAATCTGGCTCATGAGCTATATTGAAAGATGGTTCAAAAAGCATCTTCCGGCCGTTGCCCAGCTCGTATTTGTGCCGTTCTTTACATTGCTTGTTGCCGGTGCTTTGACCTTTATCGTCATCGGACCTTTAGGCAACGCCATCGGTATGGGGCTTGCTTACGGCTATAAATACCTGTACAGCCTGAGCCCTGCCGTTGCCGGATTTATTTTGGCAGGCTTGTTCCAGGTATTTGTTGTCTTCGGACTGCACTGGGGAATTCTGCCGATTTCCTTGATCAACATTCAAAACTACGGTTATGACACATTGCTGGCCATGATGTTTGTTGCAGTATTCGGCCAGTTTGGTGCAGTGGCAGGCGCCATTTTTAAAGCAAAAAAATCCAAAAACAGGGAAATTGCTGTTTCAGCTGCCATCAGTAACTTTTTCGGAATTACTGAGCCGGCGATTTACGGCATTAACCTGAAATACAAAAAAGGTTTTATTTTCGGTTTGATCGCAAGCGCAATCGGTGGCGCCATTGCTGGCTTTGCCGGCGTAAAAGCCTTCCAATATTCACCGATTATGAACTTCTTTGAACTTCCGCTGTTTATCGGCAAAGGTTCAAGTGTTGTAATGGAAGCCATTGCGGTCATTGTCGCATGGGTGATCGCATTCCTGCTCGTGTTAATCTTTGGGTTTAATGAAGAAAATAATGAAACAATGTTTGCGAACTTATCAGTGGGCAAAAAGAGCCTGACTGAAAAGAAAACAGCTGCGCTGGAAAGCAAAATGGACAAAGAACGCCCGGAACTTCCAAAAGTGGATACAACCGGAATGGAACTGAAGGAAATCATCTACAATCCGGTAAAAGGCCGCGTCGTGCCGCTCACTTCCGTAAATGATCCGGTCTTCAGCTCCGAAGCGATGGGTAAGGGCGTCGGCGTTGTGCCGGAAGAAGGAAAAGTCGTGGCGCCGTTTGACGGGCAAGTATCTGTTGCCTTCCCGACAGACCATGCATTCGGCCTCCAATCCGATCAGGGTGCAGAAGTTTTGATCCACGTCGGAATCGACACCGTCAACTTGAATGGAGAACACTTTAATTCTAATGTCAAAGCCGGAGACCGCATCAAAAAAGGCGATGTGATCGGCACATTTGATTCGGAAAAAATCAAAGCAGCCGGTTATGACACCACAACGATGGTCATTGTCACGAATACGATGGCGTATGACGCGGTTGAACAAACGGCTTTGGGTGAAACTTATGCAGAAGAAGCTTTGTTGAACTTGTATAAAAAGCAAGAAGCGGTTGTTGAGGGTAAATAAAATTTAAGCAAACAGGCAAGAAGTTTAAAAGTGGTGAGATGCCATAAAAGGCAGAAGCTCACCGCTTTTCTGTTAGGTGAATGAATTTTTTGGCAGCTGTATTTTTTGCCGTACCCGGAAAAAATTTCACCGCTTTTTCAGATTGACGAAAAATATGAATGGTGATATTATGGTTAAGCTGGTTCGTGGGAAACGAAAAAACAATAAAAAAGTTGTTGACGCTGATTAGATGTTATGATATAATACTTAAGTCGCTGTTAAACGGGCGACGCAAGATTGATCCTTGAAAACTGAACAAAGCGAAACGTCAATTTTCTAACGAGCTTTTATCAAACATCTTTTATCGAGAGTTTGAT
>NZ_BKZR01000085.1:0-2211 GCF_008974225.1 Weizmannia acidilactici
CTCCTTGGAGGGATGGATTGATGCCTGTCAACAACGATTTAAAATTCCCCAAATTCAACGAAATGAAATTCCCCATTATGAACGGTTAATTCGATAGCTGGGCAGGATAAACCCCTGCTTTTTTCTTTTCCCGTAGTCGGTAAGAATCGCCTTTGATATTAAAGGTAATGGCGTGATGTAATAAACGATCTAAAATCGCTGTTGCTAATACATCGTCGCCGAATACTTTTCCCCATTCGAGATAGGATTTATTCGATGTGAGAATCATAGAGCCATGTTCATACCGTTTCGATACGACTTGAAAAAAGACATTGGCAGTTAGCTCATCAAAAGGAAAATAACCTACTTCATCAATAATGAGTACATCTGGACGACTCCAACGATTCACTAATCGCTGGAGCGTCCCTTTTTCGTTTGCCTTTCGGCATTCGGCTACTAAATCGTCTGCCGTTAAAAATAAAGCTGTATATCCTTGGGTAATGGCTTCTATCGCAAAAGAAATCGCTAAATGAGTTTTCCCAACGCCCGGAGGGCCTAGTAAGATTCGATTTTCCCCGTTGGCAATAAATCGACAGGTAAGTGTTTCTTTCACTCTTCTTTCACTGATGCTTGGTTGAAAGGAAAAGTCAAAGTCATGGATCGTTTTGATATAAGGCAATTTCGCTCTTTTCATTCGTTTGGCTAGTTGCTGGGACTCTTGATATTCAATTTCTTGTAAAACAATAGTGTTTAAAAATGCAGAATATGATACATTATCTCTAGAAGCGTCTTCTAATAAACTATCTAGTTGGTGGGCTGTGTGGTGCCAACCAAGCTTTTTTAAACGTTCGATTAACAGCTCGTTCATCATACAGTCTCACCTTCTTCCAATGCTGCGTAAGCAGCGAGAGGGCGTTGTTCTACTTTAGGAGATGGGGCAGAAGAATAAAGATCGTTGGTCGCCAAAACTTGAACGTCTTTTATTCTCTGTCCTTTTTTTTGTATGTAAGCCCTCATAATGTTCCATTTGAATATGGGCAGTTGCTTTTCCTGTCAAAATCGGATGTTTGGAAATACACTCATGTTCATCATAAATCTCGATATGATGGTCAAGAGTTTCTTTCACTTTTACAACCTGTCCTGCATAGCGATACGGAACGGAATATTTTTTTCCTCTGTATGAAACAAAACAATCTCGACTTACCTCTCGTGTCTCCCAGCGACATGTAGGGAATAATGGTTTGATTCCCCATGCTTGAAGGAACTTCTGTTCCTGTTCAAAACGTTGAATTGGTGGTTCATTCGTTGTTTGATTCGGTTTTTGATTGGCGACTTGATCCAGCCACGTACGAACGACTTCATTTAATGCATAGAGAGTAGGTTCATGTTGTCGCTGAAAGAAATTATCTTTCAAATACTTTACCACTCTTTCAACTTTTCCCTTTGTTTGTGGACGTTTCGGCCGACATGCTTTTGGAACAATACCGTAATATGCTAGAAAATCCTCAAATACCCGATTAAATCGAATTTCGATTGGACTATGTTTCAGAACAACGGTTTTCATATTGTCATAGAGTATCTGTTCGGGAATGCAGTTAAAGTAAGCAAATGCGTTCATATGACATTTCATTAATGTTTCTACATTCATATTGGTCGTAAACTCCACATATTTCATCCGAGAATAACCAAGTACCATAACGAAAGCATAAATATCTTGATATTGACCATCCACCAAATACTTCCCAACATAGGCCCAGTCCATTTGTGCTTGTTTGCCCGGTGGTGTTTCATACCGTAAGGTGGCTTGTTTCTTTGGCTGTTCTCGATACGGCCGAACAAAATCTCTTAATATCGTCATCTTGCCGGTGTATCCCATCGCTTGAATCTCCTCAAAGAGAACAACACAATTCGTTGTACCTTCTTGTATTCGTTGAAGTAGATAGTTTTTATAAGGATCTAGCTTACTAGCTTTCTTTTTCCCATTGGCTTTACGTTCTGGAAGCTTGTCCCCCCCTTTAGATACTTACGAATGGTTTTCCGATCAAATCCTGTTTCTTTGGCAATCGCTGTTTGAGTCCAGCCTTTCTGATATAACTCTCGAATCATAAAAAACTCCCCTATCTTCAGCATCGTTTCTCCACTCCATCTAAGATGTTGTTTTGAAACGATTATCTGTTATTTTTGGGGAATTTTAAACCGCTGTTATTGGGGATTTTATCACCGTTGATTACA
>NZ_BKZR01000086.1:0-2178 GCF_008974225.1 Weizmannia acidilactici
CGGGGAGATTTATTTTCACAGAAAAGAGTGTCTGGAAATCACTGATTTTTAAACGATGTCGAGAAAAATTTGATACATACAACCATAACAAAACCACCGTTATATGCTATAATAACTTGTCATATGATAAGAAAAACGGATGTCGTTTGATTGTCGGCGTATGAACTGCTGGGTCCCGACTGAGATAAAGGAAACACGGTGAGCCTTCAAGGAGAATCGATGTCGACTTATCGAGGGGGGAGGGAAATACTTTAGCCGATGGGCGGCGAAGCTGGACAATAGAAAAGGGGAGCCGCGCAGATCCGGGCAAAAAACTAACGCGTTGGCTTGACAAAGGAGGCCGCCAATTTGGACAATATACAATTGCAAAAGCTTGTTGAAGAAATTTCTTTACAGCACTTCCATAAACCGTTTCAGCACCGGGCTTCGTTTAACCCCCGCCTGCGCACAACAGGCGGCAGATACTTATTAAAAAACCACAATATCGAAATCAATAAAAAGTATTTAGAAGAACTGGGGGAAAAAGAACTGATCGGGATTATTAAGCACGAGCTTTGCCATTACCATCTTCATCTTGAAGGCAAAGGATACCGGCATCGCGACCGGGACTTCAAACAACTGCTGAAAAAAACCGGCGCTCCCCGCTACTGTTCTGCGTTGCCGAGCAAAGAGGATGCCTCCTCCAGCTGCCGGCCATCCCATCTTTATGAATATGTCTGTGGAGATTGCGGCGTCCTATACAGGCGGAAAAGAAGAGTGGACGTAAACCGTTACGTCTGCGGAAAATGCGGCGGGAAGCTTCAATTACACCGCCGTATATTCTGATCCCGGCGGGGAAATCATGATGTGTGAACCTGCGCCATTTCCGTCCATTTGCGGGCAGTGATATTTTTTAAAAATAAATTTTAAAATTGGGTTGACACCCTAGCCTTGCGTCAGTATAATTTTAAGAGTCGACAAGATGATATTAGTTATTCCGCAGTAGCTCAGTGGTAGAGCAATCGGCTGTTAACCGATCGGTCGTAGGTTCGAATCCTACCTGCGGAGCCATTTTGGGGAAGTACTCAAGTTGGCCGAAGAGGCGCCCCTGCTAAGGGCGTAGGTCGCGTTTAGCGGCGCGAGGGTTCAAATCCCTCCTTCTCCGCCATACATAAGCTGTTCTTTAAAAGCAGTAGTTGTTGCGGCCCGTTGGTCAAGCGGTTAAGACACCGCCCTTTCACGGCGGTAACACGGGTTCGAATCCCGTACGGGTCATTTGACATTTTATATTTTTGGGTGTTGGTTCCGTAGTGTAGCGGTTATCACGCCTGCCTGTCACGCAGGAGATCGCGGGTTCGATTCCCGTCGGAACCGTCATTGGGCCATAGCCAAGCGGTAAGGCAACGGACTTTGACTCCGTGATGCGCTGGTTCGAATCCAGCTGGCCCAGCCATTTTTTCGAGCCATTAGCTCAGTCGGTAGAGCATCTGACTTTTAATCAGAGGGTCGCAGGTTCGAATCCTGCATGGCTCACCATTTTCCGCGGGTGTGGCGGAATTGGCAGACGCACCAGACTTAGGATCTGGCGCCGTACGGCGTGGGGGTTCGACTCCCTTCACCCGCATTGAGTGTATGCGGAAGTAGTTCAGTGGTAGAACATCACCTTGCCAAGGTGGGGGTCGCGGGTTCGAGTCCCGTCTTCCGCTCCATTAAAGTAGCTGTTGACATTTGAAACGGTAATTGATATAATATAAAATGCGTGTTATTCTTAACGCGGTCGTGGCGGAATGGCAGACGCGCTAGGTTGAGGGCCTAGTGGGAGTTAAATCCCGTGGAGGTTCAAGTCCTCTCGGCCGCATTTACGCGCCCATAGCTCAATTGGATAGAGCGTTTGACTACGGATCAAAAGGTTAGGGGTTCGACTCCTCTTGGGCGCGCTCTTTTTTTATGAAAAGAAAAAGAATATGAAGCGGGAAATAGCTCAGCTTGGTAGAGCACATGGTTTGGGACCATGGGGTCGCAGGTTCGAATCCTGTTTTCCCGATTGGATTTGCGGGTGTAGTTTAGTGGTAAAACCACAGCCTTCCAAGCTGTTGTCGTGGGTTCGATTCCCATCACCCGCTCCATGAATTTATTGTTGACAGCTATTATAATTGGTGTTATTATGATACAGTCGCTGTTTTAGATGATTGATCCTTG
>NZ_BKZR01000087.1:0-2151 GCF_008974225.1 Weizmannia acidilactici
ATTCATCATCAATATTATATTTTTGTTTTACTTTATCTAAAAAATATTTTATTTTTAAATTCCATATATTATATTTTTCATCTAAATATTTTCCGACAGAAGATTTCCCGGATTCACTCATTCCAGTAATTCCATAAATTTTTTTATTTAATTTTAACGCTTTTTTAGATATTCCATTAATAATTTTTTCTTTAATAAGTTCAATAAAAAATTCATATTCTGGTTTTCCCGGATATTGTTGGTATTCTATCTTATAATCAAAGATTTGTTTTTTCAGATAATCTAACTGAATTTGATTATAAAGATAATATTTACTTGACTTGTTTAATAATATCTTACTATCTAATAAAATTCTGCAGGAAAAACTTTCTAAATCATTAACATTTTTATCAAAATAGGTTAGATATTTTTCAATAATTTCATCAGAATAGTTTCTAAACTTAAAGGTTGCGTAGACCCTTGCCCTCATTGTATCGATTCCTTTGTCTAAAAGGATAATCGGTTTATCAGATTTTGTCATTTCCTCATTTCGTTTATGGAGTGATCGTATGATTTCATCAATGAACTCCATAGGTGAACTTTCGTTAAACCACCAATTCTCATTAGACAACTTGTCACTTTTAATATTTAAGGAGTCAATAAAATAATGTCTATCTTTTAATAGTTCTATAAATGTAGTTTTTCCAATATCGTTACCACCATTAATAGAGAAAATAATTTTTTTCATATTATACCTCTTGCCTTTGATAATATTATTTCGTTTTTAATTATTAAAGGTTTTAAATCAATATTTGATAATTGGTTTAGGTTAACCCATTTAACCAAGTATTGATTATCCTTACCACTTCTTTCCTTTTCTTCACCCTGAATTGTATACTCCTTCATTTCCATAATTTTTGTAAGATAGTATCTCTCTTCTCTATCTTCTGTAGAAAAGGAGAAGAACTCAGTAAATCCTTCCATTTTTATTCCTAATTCTTCCATAATCTCTCGTTTAGCTGCTTCTTCAAAACTTTCACCATCTTCAACTGTCCCCCCTGGAATAACCCAATACTCCAATGAATTTCGGATTCTATGAATTAATAAAATACAATCCTTTTCTGGATTAATAATTAATACCCCAGCTCTTTTTTTCATAATTACTCCTTACTCCTTATATTTGTAGCAATTCAGTTCTAATTCTTTTACTACTTCGTTAATTTTTTCAGTATGGTTCATAAACATTAGATATAGTTTCTCTTCGGACTGAAAAAAATCAACGAATAATCTTCTGTCATTCCATATTTTTTTCTTCTTTTTAAATTGTAGTGCATTGTTAAACATAGAAGAAATTTCATTAGGTTTTACAGCTCCAAGAAAATCTGTTTTACAAATTTGGACGTCTCTAAACAATCGTTTCAATTCTTTATTGTTGCTATTTATTAAAGCAGTTTGGAAATTTTGTCCATCTTCATATAAAGTATAAATCTCTTCAAATTGTTTTTTATAATCTTTTAAACTATCACCGTGTTTGTATATACAAACAAACGATCCATGATAATCGCCAATACTATTCTCAAATGATAATTCTTTAACATTTCTTATATTAACTATGGTTGATATCGGTACGTAATCTATCTCCAATAATTCTTTAATTATTTTGGATATAATATAATTTGCATAAACAATTATTTCTTTACTAGAGTTATAATCAACTTTTTGATTTTTCTCAACCTCTATTACATATATTACCTCATCTTCTATTAAAGGAATATTTACTCTATCAACTTTTAATAATCTTTTAAAAAACAGTGTGTTACGGAACACATTTAGTTCACTTTTTGTAACTAAATCAATATATTCTTTATATTTTAATTTAGGTAAATTATTTTTTATTTTACTCACAGACAATAATTCTCTTTTCATTAATTGAACAGAATACAAATCGGAAATGTAGTGTGAAATTCCAAAATAGAAAAACTTTTTATTTCCATTTAAAACAATACATGATCTAAAGAGAAAGTTATCCAAAATATTATTTTTCAGACTTTTCTCTGATATATTATCTAAAAAATCTACAATTATATTTTTCTCATATTTTTTATCAAGAACTATAGTTGGAATTAAATTAAAATCTAAAACTTGAAACACTAAAATTCATTCTCATTACTT
>NZ_BKZR01000088.1:0-2101 GCF_008974225.1 Weizmannia acidilactici
TAAAACATCAGTAGTGTAATCAATAAACCTAAAAGCGTGATCAGTAATATCGGAATCGTTAAAGTAATACCGGTTTTAAAATAAGTCCCCCATGAAATGTTGACGCCTTTTTGGGACAATACATGCAGCCACACAAGGGTTGCAAGCGAACCGATCGGTGTAATTTTCGGGCCGAGATCGGATCCGATGACATTGGCGTAAATGAGTGCTTCCCGAATAGCTCCGGAAGTATGCGTTTCTGCAATTGCCAATGCATCCACCATTACAGTCGGCATATTATTCATGATGGATGAGAGAAAGGCTGCAATATAGCTCATTGCAATTGTGCCGATGAACAATCCCTTTTCGGTTGAAGCCTCGATAACACCGGCTAATGCTGTAGTGAAACCGGCATTTCCCAAACCGAATACAACAACATACATTCCGATTGAAAAGAAAACGATACTCCACGGTGTACCTTTTATGACAGCCCTTGTATCAATTGCATTGCTGCGTCCCGCCATGATAAGGAAGAAAACTGCAATGGTACCGGCGATCAACGAAACCGGAATATGGATAAATTCACTCGCTAAATAACCGGCCAGCAAAATCCCCAATATATACCAGGACATGCGGAACATTTTCAGATCACGAATGGCTAATGCAGGTTCCTTCAGCTTTGATAAATCGTACTGTCTCGGGATGCTTTTCCGGAAATAGATCAGCAACACTGTAATCGTTGCAGCCAGTGAAAAAAAGTCGGGAATGATCATCCTTAGTGCATAATCGACAAATGGAATATGGAAAAAGTCTGCCGACACGATATTCACCAGATTGCTGACAACAAGTGGCAGTGAAGTCGTATCTGCGATAAAACCGCTCGCCATAACAAACGGAAAAATCATTTTCTCTTTAAAATTTAAGTTTCTGACCATCGCCAGCACAATCGGCGTCAAGATTAATGCGGCCCCGTCATTGGCAAAGAAGGCGGCAACAACTGCTCCTAAAATACTGATGAAAACAAACATTTTAATGCCATTGCCCTTCGCAATCCTCGCCATATGTAATGCTGCCCATTCAAATAATCCAATTTCATCCAAAATTAAGGATATGAGGATAATGGCGACAAAAGATAGGGTAGCGTTCCAAGTAATATGGATGACCTCAATGACATCGTTAAAACTGACTACTCCTGTAATAAGCGCTAAAACTGCCCCTCCCATCGCCGGCCAGCCGATCGACAACCCCTTTGGCTGCCAAATGACAAACACTAATGTTGCAATAAAAATCATAACGGCTAATAACAATGTACCTGACAAACTGATGACCCCCAAATTAACAGCAAGAATTCCCTATACTTAACCTTTTCATTTCATGTAACTTCTCGTTTTGAGCCGGCAATTGATCGAGTATCTGTTTTACAAAAGGATAATACTCGTTGCTTTTTCGGATGGAATAGTAAACCCACTGCCCTTTCTTCTCTTCCTGCACCAATCCCATATCTTTTAACTTGCGAAGATGCTGGCTGACGGCAGGCTGGCTCATCTGAAACATTTCAACAAATTCACAGACACAGCAAGTTTCGCCATCAAGGATTTTCATCATCGACAGCCGGGTTTTATCCCCTAATAATTTTAAAATCGCAGCTGCGTTATCTAATTCAATCAGCGTATTTAACATCGGATTCGCCTCACTTATGAGTTTCTTATATTAATATATAACTATATACTTATATATGCAACAAAAAGTTAAATGTAAAACATATATTCCAACTTTACATCGTGAAAATAAATCATCCTTTTTTTATAGGGCGTTCATATTTTATTATTTCAAAGAAGACAAAATGGAATCATTAAGGCAGAAAAAGTTGTACAGAATTGGGACCAAGCAAAATGCAATCGAATGGTATGTGTCAAATTTTTCTCGACATCGTTTAAAAATCAGTAATTTCCAGACACTCTCGTATAATAAGTTTCGATCCTACTAAATGAGTCAATTTCCAGTTGAATGATTGTTCTTTGACAAGTGCACCTTTGATGTTTTCGGGGCGAGCCCCGAAAACATCAATTTGGGACTTGGGCGTTTCGTGATGTTCCTAGATAGAGTGAGTCAAGTTTTTGCA
>NZ_BKZR01000089.1:0-2018 GCF_008974225.1 Weizmannia acidilactici
TGCACCGTGAGGAACATGCGAGGAGGCTCGCGACGCGTGCGGAAAGCGAGTGAATTTCGCGATCATCAACAACCAACGATAATAATTTTTTCACAAAGAAAGGGGCTCCCCTTCAGCCAGATTACCGCCTTTTGGGACAGCCCCTTTGATTAGGATTGCGTTGCAGTTTTTGCCGGCTGTACCGCTTTTTCCGGAAGGCTGTCGCGCGGTGTTGTTTTCTGGATGAAAAAGGCGAGGATGAAAGCAACAGCTGCCAGGTAAGTGGCCACCATGAACGCGTCATTTATGCCCATGACAGTTCCTTCCCTTGCCGCCAATGCAGCATGGATTTTATCCGCCGGCGATATTTGCCCGGCAGCCATGATCGCCTTTGTATGGGCAAGCCCTTTATTCGTCATGATCGAGACGAAAAAGGCCGTGCCAACAGCGCCCGCCACCATCCTGAAAGTATTGACCATCGCGGTGCCGAATTTATTCATCGCAAGCGGAAGGTCGTTTAAACCGGCCGTAAAGATCGGCATCATTAAAATCGACATCCCGAAACTGCGGATCGTGTAGACTGTCACGACATACGTAAAAGTTGTATCCAATTCCAGCCGGGTCAGGGCATACGTGGTGACAATCGTAATGGCAAGGCCACCCAGGGCAAGCCATTTCACCCCGTAACGGTCAAACAGGCGCCCTGTAATCGGCGACATGATCCCCATTACGATCCCGCCCGGCAAAAGCATCAATCCGGACATCAGCGGGGTAAATCCGCGCACATTCTGCATGTAAATCGGCATCAAAATCATACCGGAAAACAGCGCCATCGTCACAATAATATTAATAGCCATCGTCAAGGTAAATACCGGGTAGCGGAAAATGCGGAACTCCAAAATCGGATGGTCGGTCGAAAGCTGACGCCAAATGAATAAAACAAAAGAAATGGCGCCCACTGCCAAAGTGGCCAACACTTCCACGCTGTCCCATCCTTTCGTTCCCCCGGTAGAAAATCCGTATAAAATGCCCCCGAATCCGATGGAAGATAATATTACACCGAGCGTATCCAGTTTCGGCCGGCTCGTTTCCGTCACATTTTTTACAAATATCGTTGCAAAAATCAAGTCCACAATGGCGATCGGCAAAATGATGAAAAATAAAGTGCGCCATGAATAGTTTTGCACAACCCATCCGGAAAGCGGCGGCCCGATCGCCGGCGCGAAGTTCATCGCCACGCCAAAAATCCCCATTGCAAACCCGCGCCGGTTTGGCGGGAATAAAACAAATATGACATTCGTCATGAGCGGAAAAATAATGCCTGCCCCGACCGCCTGCACAACCCGCCCGATAAGCAGAACAGAAAATCCGGGCGCAATTGCGCAAATCAATGTTCCGAGCGCAAACAACCCCATGGAAGTGAGATACAGCTGTCTCGTTGTAAAGCGGCTCATCAAATATGCTGTAACCGGAATGACAATCCCGTTTGTGAGCATGTAAATCGTAGATAGCCAGTTGGCGGTAGAAGCGGAAATATTTAAATGGTTCATGATTTGCGGCAGCGCGACATTAATCAGCGTCTGATTCAAAAAAGCAACCAATGCGCCTGCCATCATCACCGAAAAAAACGGCACAATTTTTACGGAACGGTTCAACTCGTTCGTTTTTTCCATTCACAATCCCCCATTCAATATAATAGTTTGAGCTTTGGTCACTGAACTATGCCGGAGAGGAAATATCCGATTGGTTTTCCGTCGGGGCAGACGAGGTAATAAGAAAACTCCCGCCTTTGGAAC
The DNA here is from genome assembly GCF_008974225.1 of Weizmannia acidilactici. Classification (NCBI taxonomy): domain Bacteria; kingdom Bacillati; phylum Bacillota; class Bacilli; order Caryophanales; family Bacillaceae; genus Heyndrickxia; species Weizmannia acidilactici. The sequence continues at coordinate 1,776 of NZ_BKZR01000089.1, forward strand.
GGGAGAAAGCATTTCATTTATTTTGCTTAACTAAATATTTGGCACTCTAACTATTTTATTCATTTTTAACTGGAAGTCAAGAAAAAGAATTGAATCGGGTCCGCTGTTCCAATCACTTTTTATGTTCAGCACGGGACGCTTAAAAACAAAGGGCAATTCCGAACCTGTTCAAGTATGTGTAAAATTTTACTCGGGGACTTATGAATGAAAAAAAGTGGGAAGACACTCTATCATTTAAATGTA
>NZ_BKZR01000090.1:0-1762 GCF_008974225.1 Weizmannia acidilactici
TCCCGGTTCCCATCTCCTGCTCCGGCAGAAGGCTTCAACGAACAGCGCGATCCTTGCCAGCCTTTCAAGAGGGACAAGCGTAAAAGTCCTTTCCACTTCCGGATCTTGGGCAAAAGTAACGGTGAGTAGTAAAACCGGGTATGTCCATGCGGATTATCTTTCTTCTTCGAAAGTGTCCACATCAGGTTCCACAAGCAGTTCTTCTGCTGCCAAAACCGTTACTAAATATGTCAATGTCGATCCCGGATCAAGCTTAAACATGCGAACATCACCATCCACTTCTGCTTCCATTATTACCAAACTGGCAAGCGGAACAGTTGTGCAGGTTTTATCAGAAGCAAACGGATGGGCAAAAGTAACGGCCTTCGGAAAGACGGGATATGTCAGTGCACAATATTTATCATCTGCAGAACCTTTACAGGGGAAATCCATTTCAAAAAACTATCAATCTTATGGAATTTCTTTAAATGAAATGGTGAACATAGAGATGAAGGCAAACCCACAAACGGATAAAAAATACAGTACATATATCCGCTCAGATGCTTTAATTGTGGATAGCAAAACAAATCCTAAAAAAGGTGTTGTAGTGGGCTCCAACTGGAACATTAGAGGCGGGGCAGGTACCAATTATTGGGTTGTCGGGAAAGTTTCAAACGGTTCAACTCTGCAAATCCTTGGGACTGTAAAAGGAACAGACGGAAAAACATGGTATAAAGTCTCCTACAATAAAACATGGGTGAACGCAAGCCCCGAAGACGTCAAATACTATGTGAACCCGGCAAATTTTGAAAATGATCCGGTTCAGTGCTTCCAATTTCTTAAATTAACGCAAACAGCTAATGTGGATAAAGATGAAATTAACGAAAAAGTTTTAGCAGGAAAAGGTATATTGGCTGGAAAAGCGGAAAGCTTTATTACGGCTAGCAAACTGTCAGGCGTAAATGAACTCTATTTAATTTCTCATGCCCTGCTGGAAACCAAGAATGGGACTTCCGAACTGGCTAATGGTGTTCAATATAAAGGCCGGACCGTATATAATATGTACGGGATCGGGGCCTATGACGGTTCGGCAGTCACGAGCGGTGCAGCGTATGCTTATAATCAAGGCTGGTTTACGCCGGAAGCAGCCATTATCGGGGGTGCTAAGTTTATTGAAAGCAATTATCTGAAAAACGGCCAAGATACTTTGTATAAGATGAGATGGAATCCAAGCGCAGCTGTGTCGACACGCACCGCTTCGCACCAGTATGCAACTGATATCGGCTGGGCGTCCAAACAAGTCAGCAGCATCTATAATCTTTACAGTTTGCTTGATTCCGGCCAAATTATATTGGATATTCCTAAATATCAATAATCTGTCATATAATCGAGTAGGAGAGGGTGACTGGCCCCCGTCCTCTCACACCACCGTACGTACGGTTCCGTATACGGCGGTACAATCAAATAAATGACGCTTGTCACAATACTTTTCATACAGGCTTTTCAGCCCTTGGCGATTCCAGTAGGAGTTGCCAAGGGCTTTGTGTAAAATTGGGCTGTTAGAGATTCTCCAATATGCCATCCTTGAATTTCCCCACTCATATGCTTCATGTTGGGGCACTCCTAATTGGATCAGCTTCTTGATCTTCGTTTTTGGTTTCTTCCATTGTTGTGAATTTCCACATAATTTCAGATTGTGACTTTCATAGTATTCCAGATGTATAATATTCAATGTATGAGTAAAACGTTTACGGGGAGTAGATAAATTTAGGAATATTCTAAT
>NZ_BKZR01000091.1:0-1697 GCF_008974225.1 Weizmannia acidilactici
TAATTATGGGTATCCTTCTGGTAAAAGGCCCCTCTTATGCGACCTTTTTATCATTGTTTTCTTCTTTTTTAACCTTCGGTTTTAATTGGTTTGCCCATTTTGTTAAGTTATGGGCAACACAAATTAGACCCCATTCCACCGTCGTTTTGGAAAGGCCTCTTAATAAAAATCTATGGAAACCTCGGTTATACTTGATTTGTCCAAAAACGGGTTCGACATCGCATTTTCGCCTACGATAAAGCTTGTCTCCCTCTTCTGTGGCTAAACGTTCTCGAACCTCTCTCCGTTGCTGTTGATTTTCTAAAGAAACTGAAATGGTTTTCGTATCTTTACCTTTCGCACAAATCTCTTGGAAAGGGCACCCTTGACAATCTAAACAGCGATAAGTTCGTTTTTTAGTGATATAACCATTATCCGTTTTTTGCTTCTTTTCGTATGCAAATGTCAATCGCTTATTATTGGCACAAACCCACTCATCCAACTCTTCATCGTAGGTCATATTTTCGACTCGTCCGACTTGGTTTTTCCATTTCTTTGTTTGTTCCTTATCTAACGTATTATATTTAACGAAAGCCTCAATCTCCTTCTTGTCACAGAAAGCATAATTTTCTTCACTGCCATACCCTGAATCCGCAATAAGCGCTTTTGGTTTTGGCCTGCCATAAGATTCGAGAATGCCGAAATGAGGTTGAAGGCATCCCGGATCACCCGCTCGTTGATGCAAACTAAATCCAACAATGAACTGATTCTCCGTACCTATTTGAACATTATACCCCGGTTTAAGTTGACCGTTTTTCATGTGGTCTTCTTTCATTCGCATGAAGGTGGCATCTTTATCGGTCTTTGAGTAGCTATTTCGACCGTTGAAGATTTCTTTTTGTGCCTCATATTTTTGCTTGCGAGGTAAGAGATCTTTTTCAAGTTGGCGTTTGGCTTTTTTGATCGCTTTGTTTTTGGGTTCCGTCTCTAACCTTTTTTCTAGGACACTAAGGGTGTCTTTAATTTGTTCAGAAGTGACAGGATTTTTATCCAACCTCTCTTGTAAACTTGATTCAACTTCAATTTTTTCATCTTCCTTGGTTATGGCCTCGATTCCGGCCACGATCGTTCGGTACTTTTCATCGAGTTTAGCGTCAAATTTTTCTGTTGCTTTCCGCCAAACAAACGTGTATTTATTGGCGTTGGCTTCGATTTTGGTTCCGTCTAAAAAGTATTCTTCCAATTGGATGAGCCCTTGTTGATGGAGGAGATCCACGATGGAAAAGAAGGTTTCATAAATGATATCCTTCATTCTTTCCGAACGGAAACGGTTAATTGTACGAAAATCCGGTTGTTGATAATTCGCCAACCACATGAAGTAAATATTTTCTTGGAGTTGGGAAGCGATTTTGCGTGAAGAATAAATGCCTTTGGTGTAGGCATAGAGGATCACTTTTAACATCATTTTGGGATGATAGGCTGCTCGTCCCCCTCCGGGATAAACACGATAAAGAATCTTGTCATCAATCTGTTCGACGACCTGATGAACAAGGCGAGAAAGATGGTTTGGGGGAATTTTAATCTCCAAATCCAATGGTAAAATGAGTTGGTCCATGTTATAATCAATGAAGGAAATATGATCATGTTTCATAAAAAATCGCTCCTTTGGTTAGTTATTGGTGTTACTTTAATTATACCAAAAGGGGCGATTTTTTTTT
>NZ_BKZR01000092.1:0-1652 GCF_008974225.1 Weizmannia acidilactici
AGTACTGGAGCTCCAAAAGGTGTTCTAGTAACACAAGATAATCTGAGATATATATTAACAAATATGAATAAGTATTTTCCTTGTAATAGAGGAGATAAGTATATTCTAACAACTCCATATACATTTGATGTCTCTATTACAGAGATATTTGGCTGGATATATGGAGGAGGTAGTTTATACGTATCTTCAAAAGTCTCTTCTAAAGCATTAACTGAATTGCCAAAGATGGTTATTGATAATAATATTACACATTTAGCCCTATCTCCATCGATACTAAATATGATCTTAAGCACTTGCCGTTATGAATATCTTGAAATGATGGATAAAACGTTAAAATATATAATGATTGCCGGAGAAGAACTTATACCTGAACTTGCAAATAAATTAAATAGTATTTTTAAATCAGCCAAGACTTTTAATTTGTATGGACCAACGGAAGCTACTGTTTATGCGACATATTATGAAATAAATAAATAAGAAAGGTATAAGACCAAAGTTCCAATTGGTAAAGCGTTGGATAACGCTAAAATATATATTGATCAATCGATCCAATCAACTCAAATCGATAATTATCAGGTTGGTGAAATATTAATTGGTGGTAATGGTGTTGCAAAAGAATATGTAAATAATCATAAATTAACTGCTGAAAAATTTGTTTGTTTAAATAATGAAAAGTACTATAGAACTGGAGATATTGGATATTTTCGAGAAGATGGAAATTTGATTTATTTAGGGAGAATAGATAACCAAATACAAATAAATGGTATTCGAGTTGAATTAGGGGAAATTGAAACGCAAATAATTAATACAATAAATGATATAGAGATGGCCAAGGTCCTTTATAATCAAAGAAAGCTTTACTGCTTTTACCGCACCAAAAATAGAACGGATATAGATAGAAAGTTCATAAAAGAGAGTATTAAAGAAGTATTACCACAATATATGATTCCATCAATATATATTAGGGTTGATGAGTTCCCGTTTACACAAAATGGAAAAATGGATACTAAAAAATTATTAGAAATGTGTGATCGTACCGAACGAAATATTAACAGTGTTAAGAAGAATGAAGAAAAAATAAAGAGCAAGGTGCGAAGTATATTTGCTGAAGTATTAAATATAGATGGTGAATTAATAGACGATCATAGTGACTTTTTTTATGATTTGGGAGGAGATTCTCTAAGTGCAATTTCTGCTACTGTTATGCTCGAAAGATCTTATGGAGTAAGTCTAGAAGACAATTTTATTTATAGTAATTCTACTATTTTTGATATCACTGATTGGATTAAAAATAATAGTTATATGTCCAAAACTGAAATAAATAATCAACAAGAATATGCGAAAAAAATAGGAGATTTTGAAAAACAATTGATTAAAGATACATTAAATCAATACGAAAAATATTTAAAGTTAATTAAACATAGTTTAAAGGAAAAGGATCGATATAAATGTTACAGGTATCAGGATAATTATTATGCAAATGGTTTTGAATCAATCCTATCTTTTACGATAGATATAAATGATGCCGAGCACGAGTTAAATTTACGAAAGTCATTTACTGATTTAATTAATAATAATGAGCTTCTAAGGTCAGTAATTTCTAAAATTGAAACAAATCTTTATTTTGTTGAATATGATAAACATGATTTTAA
>NZ_BKZR01000093.1:0-1632 GCF_008974225.1 Weizmannia acidilactici
GGGACTGCTGAATAAATAAAATTTCCTTGATTTACAAGGATTTTCAGTCCTATTTGTCGAAGTCCAATGCAAGGATTTTATCACTCATTCTGCAAAAACCTTGCACTTGGAGGCGCCTGCTTTGTATAAAAGAACGGAAAACCAACTTATTTTGCCGGATGACTTTTTCTTGCCGTTTGGCGGTAAATTGAATAAAGACAATCGTTGGGTCAAACTCGCCCAAATGATTCCCTGGTGGAAAGTCGAAGAAAAATACGCCCAATCCTTTAAGAAATCGATGAAAGGCCAAAAAGCCTTATCCGTCCGAGTCGCACTGGGCGCCTTGATCATCCAACAACGATTGAAGACGAGTGACCGGGAAACGGTGCAACACATTGCGGAAAATCCCTACCTGCAATACTTCCTTGGCTTTCCGGAGTTTCAGGAAGGCCAGCCGTTTGATCCCTCTCTGATGACGCACTTCCGCAAACGGTTAGGCCCGGAGATCATTCAAGAAGTCAACGAATGGATCGTCAAGGAAGCACAACATCAGGAAGCTAAAGATTCTTCAAACGATGATGAAGAGGATCAACCCCCGGCCGGTTCGGGGACGACAGGAAAAGATCACGATCACGCAACTCCCCCGGATTCGGAGACGCATAAGGGCAAATTGATGTTGGATGCCACTTGTGCACCGGCCGATATCGCCTATCCCACGGACTTGATCCTTTTGAATGAAGCCCGTGAAAAATTGGAACACCTCATCGACGTCCTTTTTGAGCCTCTCCGCGGAACCCGGAAGAAGCCGCGCACTTATCGCCAAAAGGCACACCGAGCCTTTCTGGCCGTTGCGAAGCAACGTCGCCCAAAAGCGAAAACCATTCGGAAGGCCATTGGCCAACAACTCCGATATGTGAAACGCGATCTGCACATGATCGAAAAACTCAAGGAACACAGTCCCTTGACCCTATTGAATAAACAGGAGTACAAACAGCTTCTCGTCATTTCAGAGCTGTATCGTCAGCAACGGGAAATGTACAAGCACCGCACACACCGGATTGAGGATCGTATCGTCAGCATCCATCAGCCTCATGTTCGCCCCATTGTTCGGGGAAAGGCCAGAGCCCGTGTGGAATTCGGAGCCAAAGTGGCCATCAGCCTGGTGGATGGGTATGCCTTGGTCGAAAAAATGAGTTGGAACAATGATAACGAAGCTTTGACCTTACAGGAAGCGGTTGAAAGGTATCGAGAACGCTACGGTCATTACCCCGAAGCCGTCCTGGCCGATCAAATATACAGGAACCGTGAGAATCGGAAATACTGCAAAGAGAAAGGCATCCGTCTGAGCGGCTTACCGCTGGGACGGCCTGCGAAGAAGGCTCAAAGCGAGCAAAAGCACATCGCGCATAAGGATTCGGCAGAACGTAATGCGATTGAAGGGAAATTTGGCGAAGGCAAGCGCCGTTATGGGCTGGGCCTTATTCAAGCGCGCCTTCAAAAAACAAGTGAAACAGTCATCGCGTTACAATTCTTAGTCATGAACCTGGAACGCCGGCTCCGTCTTCTTTTTTGGCATTTTATCAAACGGTATCACTTCCTTTATTCATGGGGCTGAAACGTTCATCGACGAGTTCGTTCAGCAGCCCCTAATTA
>NZ_BKZR01000094.1:0-1530 GCF_008974225.1 Weizmannia acidilactici
ACTCAACTTTCGCACCAATAAAATAAGTGCTAATCGTTGGCTGTATTGAACTTTAAGTCTATCCATTATGTTGTTTGACAAAATGAATATAAAATGAAAAACACCTCGTTCCTTGGTATAGTGAGATTGACAAAAAATCACTACCACATAGAAGAGGTGTCCTCTACATGATAGACCAAAATTGCCAATACAATCAACTACCAAAAGAACTTGATTCTGTTTTTTCTGAGCTTGAAATGAAGAAGCACTTACGCCATGCTGGCATTAAAAAATCCTTTGGTTTTAGTTGTTCTTAGTTGTTTCAACTTGTTTTCTGCTTGATTTTCCAACACAAGAATTGGTTTTCTCTTCTTGAGTCAAAGAAAGCAGATCAATTCCCAGCCAAGGACGCCGTGTATCGTTTCTTAAACCAATCGACGTTCAACTGGCGGCGGTTTTTACTTCTTTTGAGCACATTTACTATTCGCAAAGTAGAACGCCTTACTGACAAAAGTCGTCCTAAAGTCTTCATTGTTGATGACTCATCGTTTTATCGAAATCGTAGTAAAAAAGTAGAACTGCTGGCTCGTTGCTTTGACCACGCTTCTCTTAAAATGCGTTTTTATAAAGGATTTCGCATGTTAACTTTAGGCTGGTCGGACGGCTACACCTTCATGCCCATTGACTTCTCTTTACTCAGTTCCAAGAAGGCTCAGATTAATGGAATCTCTGAACAAATTGATAAACGTACCTGTGGGTATAAACGCCGTAAAAATGCTTTACAGTCAGAACCCGAACAGATCCCTAGTATGCTCAAACGAGCGCTTGCCAGTGGAATAAATGCAAGCTATGTTCTAATGGATTCTTGGTTTACTTTGCCTCCACTTGTCAAAGCCATTGTGGAACAAGGTTTAGACGTGATTGGCATGGTCAAGGAAACAAAACAACGATATAACGTTGACGGAAAGCTGGTTTCGTTAAAGCAGCTCTATCGCCTGGCTCAACCCCTACAGTCGAAGAAGGGTATCCTTCGCTCTATCCGTACCGTTATGGCGAATGTAACTCCTGTAAAAGTTATATTCGTTCAAAACAGAAACAAGAAAAGTGAATGGCTTGCCCTCCTCAGTACGGACTGCACCCTTTCCGAACAGGAAATTGTTCGAATCTATGGGATGCGTTGGGATATTGAAGTGTTCTTTAAGACGACAAAATCGCTTTTAAAACTTGAAAAAGAGTTCCAAAGTCGCTCATATGATGGGTTAATCAGCCATACCACTATTGTATTTGCACGTTTTATCGTGCTATCGTGGCAAAACCGCTGCAACACCGATCAAAGAACAATAGGCGGGCTGTTTTATGAACTTTGCGACGAAGTAAATGAACTTGATTGGGCTGTTGCATTGCAGCAGTTAATCGAGCTTCTTCAAGACGCACTAAAACAGACCAATAAAAGATTTAAAAAGTTAATTCAAAGTCAACTGGAACAGTGGATCTCTGGCCTACCTAGTTATATCAAAGCTTATTTGCCAATTTCACTCTGCGAAAGTTGAG
>NZ_BKZR01000095.1:0-1519 GCF_008974225.1 Weizmannia acidilactici
CCTTCAAAACTGAACAAAACAGAAACGCCACTATTGTAAGATTCCTTAGAAAGGAGGTGATCCAGCCGCACCTTCCGATACGGCTACCTTGTTACGACTTCACCCCAATCATTTGTCCCACCTTCGGCGGCTGGCTCCGAAAGGTTACCCCACCGACTTCGGGTGTTACAAACTCTCGTGGTGTGACGGGCGGTGTGTACAAGGCCCGGGAACGTATTCACCGCGGCATGCTGATCCGCGATTACTAGCGATTCCGGCTTCATGCAGGCGAGTTGCAGCCTGCAATCCGAACTGAGAATGGTTTTTTGGGATTGGCTCAACCTCGCGGTCTCGCAGCCCTTTGTACCATCCATTGTAGCACGTGTGTAGCCCAGGTCATAAGGGGCATGATGATTTGACGTCATCCCCACCTTCCTCCGGTTTGTCACCGGCAGTCACCTTAGAGTGCCCAACTGAATGCTGGCAACTAAGGTCAAGGGTTGCGCTCGTTGCGGGACTTAACCCAACATCTCACGACACGAGCTGACGACAACCATGCACCACCTGTCACTCTGTCCCCCGAAGGGGAAGGCCCTGTCTCCAGGGAGGTCAGAGGATGTCAAGACCTGGTAAGGTTCTTCGCGTTGCTTCGAATTAAACCACATGCTCCACCGCTTGTGCGGGCCCCCGTCAATTCCTTTGAGTTTCAGCCTTGCGGCCGTACTCCCCAGGCGGAGTGCTTAATGCGTTAGCTGCAGCACTAAAGGGCGGAAACCCTCTAACACTTAGCACTCATCGTTTACGGCGTGGACTACCAGGGTATCTAATCCTGTTTGCTCCCCACGCTTTCGCGCCTCAGCGTCAGTTACAGACCAGAGAGCCGCCTTCGCCACTGGTGTTCCTCCACATCTCTACGCATTTCACCGCTACACGTGGAATTCCACTCTCCTCTTCTGCACTCAAGCCTCCCAGTTTCCAATGGCCGCTTGCGGTTGAGCCGCAAGATTTCACATCAGACTTAAGAAGCCGCCTGCGCGCGCTTTACGCCCAATAATTCCGGACAACGCTTGCCACCTACGTATTACCGCGGCTGCTGGCACGTAGTTAGCCGTGGCTTTCTGGCCGGGTACCGTCAAGGTACCGCCCTGTTCGAACGGCACTTGTTCTTCCCCGGCAACAGAGTTTTACAACCCGAAGGCCTTCTTCACTCACGCGGCGTTGCTCCGTCAGACTTGCGTCCATTGCGGAAGATTCCCTACTGCTGCCTCCCGTAGGAGTTTGGGCCGTGTCTCAGTCCCAATGTGGCCGATCACCCTCTCAGGTCGGCTACGCATCGTCGCCTTGGTGGGCCGTTACCCCGCCAACTAGCTAATGCGCCGCGGGCCCATCTGTAAGTGATAGCCGAAGCCATCTTTCCATTTTCCGCCATGCGGCGGAAAAATCTATCCGGTATTAGCCCCGGTTTCCCGGAGTTATCCCAGTCTTACAGGCAGGTTGCCCACGTGTTACTCACCCGTCCGCCGCTGGGTTTTTAAAAAAA
>NZ_BKZR01000096.1:0-1493 GCF_008974225.1 Weizmannia acidilactici
TATGTCGTAAAAATGGCAATACTGAACTAAGCCTCCAGATAATTGGAATAATCTGGAAGTTTTCAAGTTCAGGCTATCGATGATGGTTACCTGGTTACCTCATCGCGTCACCTTCTTTTTCGGCGCATAAATTTGATCGTTGCGGAGCAGCGCATCGATCAGGCGCACCAGTTTTCTTGCCGTTAAGACGAGGGCGCGTTTGTGTGAGTGCTTATGCACCTCACGATATTTCTTTTGGTAAAAGGCGCGGTACTCAGGTTCGTGTCGCCGGACCAGATTGGCAGCCTCAACCAGGTAATACCGGAGATAACGATTGCCTGTACGCGCAAGCATTTTGTCATCAGCCTCAAAATCACCCGATTGGTGGCGGGGCCAGAACAATCCAGCAAATTTTGCGATCGCGGCTTGGTCGTCAAAGCGCTCAATGTCGCCGATTTCAGCGAGAATCCCAGCACAGCTCACCGGGCCTATTCCCGGAATGGTCTGGAGGGTATTCGGGATTCCTTCAAGAACGCGGGCAATCGCCTTATCCAAATCCTTGATTTGGCGTTTAAGATGCCGGATGATCTCAATAGAACTGCCCAGGACCAAGTCAATCGAATCCTCCACACATTTAGAAAGCCGGTAAGAGGACCGGGCAGCTTTTTGGATGGATGCGGCCAAATCCTCGGGATCGCTAAAGCGGCCATGGCCTTTGGTCTGGAGATACATCGCTAAGTCCTCCAGAGGCATTTGGGCAATTTCATCGAGGCTATAGGCCTCAAGCAAAAATTCCGTTATGGCATGGCCGAAGACCGGTGTATCCACTTCAAGGTTAAAGGCACTGAATTTGAAAAACAGATGATTCAAAAATACCTGTTGTTCCCGGGTTAAACTTTGAATCAGGTGATAGCGCATCCGTGTTAACCGTTGAAGGGCAAGGTATTGTTCTGACTGAATCACGGATTTCGGCAATCTCCCGAAACGCAAGCGGTCCGCAATTACCCAGGCATCTTTGGGATCGGTCTTGTCCATCTCGGCATAAGCCTTTTTGAAATTTCTCACCAGCTTCGGATTCAGGGTAAACACCTTTGTACGACGCTGTTTTAGCTCGGGATCTTCATGAAAAAACATTGCCGGGTGCCAACTATACACAGATGTGGCCTCCATGGCGATCTGGATGGTGTCATCCGCCTCCGCATGTTGGAGGATGGCGTCTCTTAACTCAGAGGCACCGGGAAGATTGTTTGTCACCGTTTGGGTGGCCAACGTTTCCCCCATTCCATCCATCAGGCAGGCATCGAGGTTTTTGGAGCTCACGTCAATACCGACAAATAAGGGCATATGATTTCCTCCTCTCTGTATTGGGATCGATGGAATCGGACGCTTCGGGATATCCCCAGATGGCTTGCCGATCTGTCAGCCTCGCGTATGAGAACTCATCCGGGCCGTGGGCTGCCTGGAACTGCTCATTTCCAGCACGGAGATCCGGAGGAACGGCCTACGGGTTAGAC
>NZ_BKZR01000097.1:0-1442 GCF_008974225.1 Weizmannia acidilactici
TCGCAGTTAGAAATACCACTTAACCATATGATATAGCTAAAATAAGCTAATCTAAAGAATGAATTTGATTTTTTAAAAAGATCTCACAGACATAAAGAAAGACACCCTCTTCTTTGGTAAAATATAGGTGTCCAAACCTAAACCAATAAAGAAAGGTGTCACCTATATGATAACGAAAGAATACCACTTTGCGCAATTGCCAAATGATATAAAACAGGGATTTTCTGAATTAAATGTTGGCTATCATCTGCGAAAAGCCAATATCAAGAAGCTTGCCGGCTATTCTGTTTTTAAACTGATCTTCTTGCTGGTTTTCCAATATAAAAACTGGTTTCGTGCCTTTACGAGTAAAAGACGGCCGATATGCCGGGGAAAGACACTGTCTACGATTTTTAAATGCGCCAACTTATAACTGGAGAAAATTTCTTCTTTCCTTGAGTGGTGAAATCATCGGGTTTATCAAGCCCTTGACATCTAAAAATCGGGTAACGGCTTTCGTTATAGATGATTCTCTCTATTCCCGAAACCGTAGTAAACATGTGGAACTCTTGGCTAAAGTATTTGATCATTCCAACAGAGATTTATGAATGGGTTTCAAATGCTGACGCTCGGCTGGACAGACAGCTTCTCGTTTATACCAGTTGACTTTGCGCTGATGAGCTCTGCCAAAAAAGAAAACCGCAAGCAGGAAATCAATCCTAATCTTGATAAACGGACTTCCGGATACAAACGCCGGCTGGAAGCTATTGAATCCAAGCCGACAGTGGTTTCAAAACTGCTCGATCACGCACTGGAAAAAGGAATTATCGCCGATTACGTTTTAATGGACACATGGTTTACGCAGGCTCCTTTAATCCAGGAAATCACCAGCAAAGGCCTGTATGTGATCGGTATGGTAAAGCAGTTAAATCAGCGATATTTGCTGAATGGCCAGAAATTGACATTGGATCAGCTTTACCAAAAAGCGAAGCCACATATGGATAAAAAAGAGATTCTGTGCTCCGTTCACGTCAGCCTTGATAATGGCATACCGACAAAGATCCTTTTTGTCCGAAACCGCAATAAACGCAGTGAGTGGCTTGCCATTCTTAGCACAGATACCACGTTAAGCAACGAAGAAATTGTGCGTATTTATGGCATGCGTTGGGACATTGAAGTCAGTAAATCGCTTTTAAATCTGGGAAAAGAATTCCAGGGTCGATCTTATGATATGTTAATTAGCCATACAACCATTGTGTTTACCCGTTATATTTTAATTGCCTGGCAATGAGAAAGGAAGAGGGTCCAAAAACAATTGGAAACCTTTTCTACATACTTTGTGAAGATATCAAAGAGATGGATTACTTGACAGCCCTGCAAACACTCATTGATCTATTTCAATCATTAGCCAAAACAAAAACAACACTGGACGCCAATGTCTTTAATAATCAAATGAATAAATG
>NZ_BKZR01000098.1:0-1439 GCF_008974225.1 Weizmannia acidilactici
GGTACCGTCAAGAATTTTGTGTAATGTAAGATAGATAGGGTATCTCTGAAATGGATTTGGAATGGATAGGGAACCGGTTTCCTTCACACAAGAGACTGAATATTCAGTCTCTTGTGTGGAAAGGGAAAATCCCCTTATTTTGTTTATTTACAATATTTGGTTAACAATAACGTTCTTCAAACATTCGTTGAAGGGCTTCTTGCGCTTCGGCAAATCCTCGCAACTTTCGCCCTGCCCATTTCTCGTTAAAGTCCTGTATCGTCAAATATACGACTTTTTCAGCGGCTTCTAAACTGCTCAAACTGTTCATCGGCTTTAGACGTTTCCGAATCTCCTTGATCGTTCGTTCGATGGCATTGGTCGTATAAATCACACTTCGAATACTGCTTGGATAGTCCATAAAGGTGAGAAGGACATCCAACTCATTTGCCCAAGATTGGACTTCCCTTGGGTATTTGTGAGACCATTTGGATTGAAACTGTTGAAACATCTCCAATGCGATTTCTTTATTCGGAGAACGATAAATGAGTTTCAGGTCCTCCGCCATTTCGAATTGATCTTTTTTCCGAACACGGCTGAGGGTGTTGCGGACTTTGTGCACGACACAGCGCTGCACATCGGCTTTCGGATACACCGCCTTAAAGGCTTCCTCCAACCCCGGAAGGCCATCGAAGACGCCAAGAAGCACTTCCTTGACGCCTCTTTGGTAGAGCTGTTGGAGAATCTCCTGCCATACATAGGCGCTTTCTTGTCCTCCTACGAAGAAATCAAGAATTTCACGATACCCTTCTTCGTTCACCCCCAATACCACATAAATAACTTCTTTCTCTACCGTATCCCGGCGAAGTTTCACGTACAAGCCGTCCAAATATAAGACCGAATAACGCTGGTGTAGTGGACGAGCGTGCCATTTCTCGATGTCTTCCTTCACGACATCGGTAATCCGGCTGATCGTCGCAGGAGAATAGGTGCTTCCTAGAATTCGTTCGATAAACTTGCCAATTTCACGCGTGCTCATGCCACTTTGGTACATCCTAATGATTGCTTCCTCCAGCCAGCCCGTGTGCCGTTGGTAAGGGGCAAACAACTGTGTTTGAAATTCCCCGTTTCGGTCTCTTGGAACCAAAAGACCCTCAATCCGGCCATATTGTGTATCTAGATTTCGCTGATAGTAGCCGTTTCTCATATTCGGCGTTCCAGCCTGTTCGATTTCGAGGAAATTTTTGATTTCTTCCCGCATAATCAGTTCTAATTTTTCTTTTACAAACTGACGAATGGCATTTTCCAGTTGATTTGCCCAGTCGACATTCGGTATACTTCTTTTAGACATAGGTAGGGTACTCCTTTCTCTGGAATGTGTTGTGGTCCAAATCAGAGAATACCCTACCTTTTTTCTTTTGTTCTAGCAAAATGCTTTACACAAAATTTTATACATCATC
>NZ_BKZR01000099.1:0-1377 GCF_008974225.1 Weizmannia acidilactici
AAACATTCATGATCGGTTCGCTCCCAACCCAGGCATGAAAATAGGTTCTTCCTGTCCATAATGGTACAGACACAAACAGTTCATAATACGTGGCTCTTTTTGGTGGTTTGCCCCTGAACTAAAAACTGTCTGAGTGGATTTGGTGTTCAACCCTTTGTTAGCTCTTTCCAATGGAAGGATGACTACGTACAGAAAAATGCTTATTTTCAAATTCACTCACTGTTTGTGATCCTATATTTTATGGAGTGGTTTGATGGAAGTATTGATTGAAAGATGTGCCGGCTTGGATGTGCATTCAGAAACCATTGTAGCTTGTGCCCTGATTGGTTCAAAAGACGATGGGCTAATCAAGGAAACGGAAACTTTCCCTACTATGACCAAAGATTTATTCCGGCTGTTAAAGTGGCTCGAAGACCGTGATATAACGCATATTGCGATGGAGAGTACAGGAGTTTACTGGAAGCCGGTGTTTAACATTTTAGAGGATTTCTTTGATATCACATTGGCAAATGCCCAAAGGATTAAAAACGTGCCGGGAAGAAAAACAGATGTTTCAGACGCTGAATGGATCGCTAAATTACTTCGCTATGGATTAATTGAAAAGAGCTTTGTTCCTCCAGCAGATATTCGGGAACTCCGTTATTTATAACAAGGCTGAGAAAGAAATGGATTGGCCTGTCACTTTTGAGAAGAACAGAATTCAAAAGGTATTGGAATCTTCAAATGTAAAACTAAGCACGGTCATTTCAAATGTGTTTGATGTTTCAGGAAGAAAGCTGCTTAACCGGCTGATTGAAAAGGGTTATGTAGATGTAAAAGATGTTGAAGAAAGGATTCATGGGAGGATGGCTTCTAAAAAGCAGCAGATCTCGGATTCGTTATTTGACATAATAAATGATCATCAGCTTTTTCTGATCCCCAGTCATGGAGTCATATTGAATATTTGGAATGTCTTATTACCGAAATTGAACAAAGAATTGATGTCTTACTGCAGAAATATCAAGAAGAAGTTCAATTACTCCTCACAATACCTGGAATTAAAAAAAGATACTGCCGCAGTTATCATTGCAGAAATTGGTGTGGATATGAGCCGGTTTCCAACCTCGCAACATTTAGCATCTTGGGCGGGGGTGTGTCCGGGGAACAAAGAAAGTGCAGGCAAGCGATATAGTACAAGAACGGTAAAAGGGAGTCCACATATCAAATCAGCCATGTGCGAGGCGGCGTGGGCAGTATCAAGGTGCAGGAATAAATGGTTAGCAGCAAAAATAACCAAAATCAAAAAGTATTATACAAAGTTACCTTGCCAGAGGTAGCTCTGCTTTCTTATTGACTTTTTTGGCTACTTTTAGGGTTGCCCGGACTCGCAGGGAAACC
>NZ_BKZR01000100.1:0-1300 GCF_008974225.1 Weizmannia acidilactici
TTATCTTCAATCGAAGCATTTTTTTTGCGTTTTCGCTTATCTCAAATTGCGAAGGTTTCAAACGCTGTAAAGACAAAAGGTGTTCCATTTCGAACGCTGTTCTGTTATTTGATCAGTACACTTTTCTCAAACAGATCTGCATACCGTGATTATTTGAAGCATCAAGATCAGCTCGGATTCTCAGATAAGACTTTCCGTAATCTACTGAATAACGGCAAAATCAATTGGCAAAAGTTCTTGGTTTTGCTCTGCCGCCGTATCATTGTGTTCATCGAACCCTTGACTGAACCAACACGCCGGAATGTATTCATTGTGGATGATTCCATGTATGAGCGAGCCAGCGCAAAGCACGTTGAACTAGCGGCGTTTCAGTTTGACCATGCGAAACACAAACATACCCGTGGCTTTCGGTTTCTTCAACTAGGTTGGAGTGACGGCAACACATTCCTCCCTGTTAACTTTTCCTTGCTTTCTGGCAAGAATCAAGTGTGCAGCCCAAAATCCATCGACGGCCGTACACTTTCAGGAAAGCGTAAGATTCAGGCACAGCGCAAAGCAACCAATGTAGTGTTGGAATTGTTATCATCAGCCTTGTCTCAAGGAGTGAATGCTTCCTACGTCTTGTTTGATTCCTGGTTTTCTAGCCCTAAGATGTTTCATCAGTTGCGTGAAATGGGACTTCATGGAGTAGCCATGGTGAAACGTTCTAAGAAAGTTTATTACCAGTTCAACGGTGGACTGATGGATGTGAAAACGATCTTTAACACCCAGAAGAAACGTCGCGGACGTTCACGCTATCTGTTATCCGTTCTTGTTGAAGCAGTTGACGGGGAAACGTCGGTGCCAGTCAAACTTGTTTATATCCGCAACCGCAATAAACGAAATGATTACCTTGTCTTGGCGACAACGGACACCCGGCTCTCTGAAGATGAAGTTATTCAGCTTTACGGAAAGCGCTGGTCGATTGAAGTATACTTCAAGATGTGTAAACAGTACCTCCGCCTGGCAAAATATCAAGGATTGTCTTATGACGGTATCTTTGCACATACCGCTCTTGTCGCAATTGGTTACTCAATCCTTGCAGTCCAACACCGTGAACAGGTAGATGATCGGACCCTGGGTGAGTTGTTTTATCTCATGGTTGATGAACTTACTGACATCACCTTCGCAGAAGCGATTCAACAATTGATTGATTTATTTAAAGAAGCTTTTAAGGATGAGTATATCCTTTGTGAAGAAGTACTAAATACTATTATTGAGCAATTTTTAAAAAAATTACCTGTCAGCTATCAAAAACACC
>NZ_BKZR01000101.1:0-1297 GCF_008974225.1 Weizmannia acidilactici
AGGCTGGGAGTACTGCAGACGTGATGGCAGAAGCATTCAGTTTCTGTTTGGAAATGTGTACTTTAAACGCACATTAATGCATGACAGAGGGGAAATTCGCATTATCCTCTGGATGAATGGTTAGGGTTGGAGCCGTACCAGCGATATAGCAATTGGTAGAATTAAAAGTGGCGGAGCTGGCCAATGAAAGTACCTATCAGAAGACAGCTGATATTTTAAAGGAATGGACGGCAGTGAGTCTTACCCGGACTACTGTAGGGAATATGGTAAAACGTGTGGGAAAGCCCAGGCGGAAGCCAATCAGGCGCTTGTAGAAGAGCTTGAAACGGCTTTTCTGCCAGAGGGAAAGAAAGTGGAATACCTGTTCGCAGAAGCTGACGGCGTATTCATCCGGGGATTGAAAAAGAAACAGAGTATGGAAGTTCATCATGCCATTCTCTATGAGGGGTGGGAAACCAATGGCAAAAGGGTTTCCCTGCGCCAGCCCAAGGTGGTTATGACAACAGAACCGATTCAGAAATTCTGGGATGAGGTCCAAGCCACAGCTGCCAGCACATACTCCCTTGAAAAAGCCCGTATCATTACAAACAGTGTCGGAGATCCGGGGTACACAGCTGAAAGATTTCAAACGGCGTTCTCACAGTCAGCGTTTCCGGTGCTCAATCAGCTGGATGCATACCACGTTGCACAGGCCGTTGTCAGGACATTCGGGGGCGGAAAAAGCGAAATAAAGGAACAAATTAGAAAGGCAATAAAAGCACATGATTTCAGCCAATTCACGTTGTATTTAGATACGTATGAAAGCACACAAAGTGACAAGAAGAGTCTCAAGAAAGTCAAGGAGTTCCGTTCTTATGTCCAGAAAAACTGGGACCGCATATTTGACTGGAGAGATCAGGTGGAGAGCGCGCCAGACGACGCCAGAGGTTTGGGGGCCATGGAATCCAACCAAAGGCATATCTCATTCAGAATGAAAAAACGGGGAATGCATTGGAGCAAAGAAGGCGGAGAAGCCATGGTTAAAATTAAGCAAGGGATTCTCAACCGGACATTGAGAGAAGCCTATTTAAAGCACCGTACAAGGAGCGCCAGAAAACAAAGGGGATTAAAACAAGCAATAAGGCTGTCGCAGCTGCTTAAACAGCCTGTGCGCCCGTCAGTAGGAGTAAAACGGGGAGTTGTGTTTGGAAGCTCCTCATCGTCAATGGGGCATTTAAGAAAAATTTTTGGGTTTTCATTTCAGCCTGGATAAATGGCATTAATTTGAAAAATTAGTGCCATTTATCCAGGAGAGCAA
>NZ_BKZR01000102.1:0-1205 GCF_008974225.1 Weizmannia acidilactici
TTATAATACATTTTATATTAAAGTCAATATTAAATTATAATAATTATAAACAAGGTATTAATGGAAAAAAACAGGCTTAACTGCGGTCGGTTTTAAAAACAATCCCGTTTTGTTTCCGCGATTTTTCGATGACGGACAGGACTTCAAAACTGGACTGCTTCAATGCTTCATATGCTTTCCGGTCCTTTTTCGCAATGATATCGGCAAAATCAATGATTTCGTACATCATGTTCTGCTCCACCTGTTCGCCGGAAAATAAAACAGGTTCTTTCGTCCGCACATCGGCAAACTTCATATTTTGCAATTCGGAAATGCCCTCAATAATAATGCTCCCTTTTTCACCGTGAATTTCGCTTGGAATGAAGGAATGGGAGATTTTTGAGCAAATTACGGTAATGTTGAATCCCTCATATTCCAAAACGAGCGTGCCGGCCCCGTCAATACCGTTCCGGAGCAGTACAGGGAAATAATGGCTGTTTTTCGGGGCCCCGAACAAATAAATGGCAAGCGACAGTGGGTATACGCCCAAATCCATCAATGCGCCGCCCGAGAAATTCCGCGAGAACACATTCGGCTCTTCGCCGGCAAGAAAAGCATCATACCGGGAGGAATATTGTACATATTGGAATATGGCGCTTCTGATCTGCCCGGCATCTTTTAACTTTTCTTTTAAAAGCTTGGCGTTCGGATAATGGATATTCCGGATCGCTTCAAATAAAAATACTCCGTTTTCTTCGGCAATTTGAAATGCTTTCTTGAATTCTTCTGTATTGGAAAAAATCGGCTTTTCACAAATGACATGTTTTTTGTTTTTTAAAAAAACAAGCACCTGCTCAAAATGGAGGGAGTTCGGCGATGCGAGATAAACTGCATCGATCTTTTCGTCTTTTGCCATTTCTTCAAGATCGGTGAAAATTTGTGGTGCGTCATGCTTTGCTGCCATTTTTTCAGCCTTTTCTTTTGAGCGCGAATAAACCGCCTCGAGGGTTAATTTTCCGGATAAACGGGCCGCGTCGATGAACGCGGATGTAATCCAACTTGTACCTACCGTTGCAAAATGCATAATATCGCTTCCTTTTTATTGTTTTCATGGATAAGTTCATTGTAACACATGTCGAAACGGTTGATAAATGTCTTTCATTCGACATAAAATTTTATAAAAAAATAGATATTTTTGCTGGAAAAGATATATAGTTGAAATATAT
>NZ_BKZR01000103.1:0-1180 GCF_008974225.1 Weizmannia acidilactici
GGTCTTCATGAAAACGAAAGATGATTTTCTGGAAGGCGCCAAAGTCACAAAAGACAATCAAATTTACGGGACGCCAAACAGCAAAGCAAAAGCCGGAACCGGCAACTCGCCGAACGATGATCTCGGAAAAAGAAAAAAGTAACCGGCAGCCAAGTATTTCTTGGCTGTTTTTTGTCATAAGTCCGGCTTATGGCAGCTGATCTGAAAATGGAAATGGCTTTTTCCCCAGCCGGTCGTATAGTAAAAATGAGGGAGGAGAAAGAATTGTCCCAAATAATCCTGTTCTCATTATCTAGAAATATCCCGGGACACCCAAGAAATTTGACTTATTACTGCAGGCAAGTAGAAAATGCAGGTTCCGAAACAAGGGCCTAAAAATAATATACGAGGGGGATGGAAAATGGACAATAAACAGGATGTGATAAAACAATTCGGCCAAAATCCGGAAAGCTATGTGGAAAGTGCGATCCACCGCGAGGGGAAAGATTTGCAGATGCTTGTTGAAATGGCTTCGCTTCAAGGCGGCGAAAAGTTCCTCGATATCGCAACGGGCGGCGGGCATACCGCTAATATTTTTGCACCGCTTGTGACGGAAGTGGCGGCACTCGATTTAACGGAAGGAATGCTAAAGGCTGCTGAAAATTTTATCAGGGGAAACGGGCATCAAAACGTTACGTTTATTCAAGGGGATGCCGAAAACCTTCCTTTTCCGGATAGGGTATTTGACATCGCCGCCTGCCGCATTGCATCGCACCATTTTTCGAATGTAAAAGGATTTGTCAGAGAAGTGCAGCGTGTGTTAAAGCAGGGTGGGCAGTTTCTTCTGGACGACAATGTCGCTCCGGAAGACGATGAACTCGATCAATTTTATAATACGATAGAAAAATGTCGCGATTACAGCCATTTCAGGGCATGGAAAAAATCGGAATGGGTCCGGATGCTGGAATGTGGCGGATTTGATTTAGTGGAAATGCGCATTTTCAGAAAAACGTTCTATTTTGAAAAGTGGTGCAGGCAAATGAACCTGCCGGAAAAAGAAAAAATAAATTTGAATCGTTTCATATTGGCATCAAATGAAAAAATCAATAACCATTTTCATATTGTGATAGAGGATGGACTGGTACAAACCTTTCAAGGGGAAGCGGTGTTGATCAAAGCCGTTGTACGCTGATAAACGGAT
>NZ_BKZR01000104.1:0-1081 GCF_008974225.1 Weizmannia acidilactici
ACAGTGCGGGATTGAAGATTCAGAAAAAAGATATATAATAGACTTGTAGTTTGAATTTTTAGAAGGGATGTGAACCATGCTTTATAAGGCTCGTACTGAACCACAGGAGCTGCTTGTATTTCAATCGTTAGACAGGAGGATGGAACTCACCGAAAAAGATAAACAGTACTATTGGAATCTGAAAAAAGGATTCGAAGGGGAGTGTCGCTTTGACTCATGGACGGAGAAGCTGGAATGTGATTGCCTGGTATTAAATGATTTGCGGCTCTCTGTGAACAATACGACATTTCAGATAGACGCATTGATAATCACTGGAGAAACTATTTATCTTTTTGAAGTGAAAAATTATGAAGGCGATTTTTACTATGAAAGAGAAAGACTTTACAAAAACAAGTCTGAGATCAACAATCCACTTATTCAATTGAAACGAAGCGAATCGCTTTTCCGCCAGCTGCTTCACTCGCTCGGATTTGACATGCCCGTTACTGCTTCCATTGTATTTATTCACCCCGAATTTACTTTGTACCAAGCCCCTCTGAATGCGCCATTTATTTTTCCAACACAGATCAAACGGTATTTTAAACATTTGAATGCATTGACGTCAAAATTGAACAGCAAACATAAGAAATTCGCAGAAAGATTGTTATCGCTTCATATGGAGGAATTATCTTTTACCAAGCTGCCCCGGTATGAATTTGAGCAGTTGCGGAAAGGGATTGTTTGTGCTACTTGCGGGTCTTTTTCCTGTGGTGTTCAGGGAAGAATGGTCATCTGCGAAGAATGCGGACATCGTGAAATAGGTGGAATAGCGATCATGCGGAGCATCAAAGAATTCCGGATGCTATTTCCTGACGAGAAATTGACTTCGGAAACCATTGGTGAGTGGTGTAAAATTATCGATTCTAAAAGAAGGATTAGCAGAGTATTGGAGAAACATTTCAAAACGGTCGGAACAGGGAGGTGGACTTATTATCAATAAAGATTTTTCAAAAGGTAATCACCTGCTGCTGCCGTCGTATATAATGATTGTGCATAAACGGTTCTTAGGAGGAGTCTAAGGACCGTTCACGCATAAAAAAAT
>NZ_BKZR01000105.1:0-1042 GCF_008974225.1 Weizmannia acidilactici
TGATGATCCGCTCCCACCACTCCTTGTTATCCAAGTACCACTGGATCGTCTGAGCGATGCCAGTTTCAAATGTATAAGTCGGTTTCCATCCAAGTTTTTCCAGTTTCGTTGGATCGATCGCATACCGTTTGTCATGCCCCGGCCGGTCTTTAACAAATTCAATGAGATCTTCTGATTTCCCCAACATTTTGATGATCGTCTTGACGACTTCCAGATTGGTGCGTTCATTATGGCCGCCGACATTGTAAACTTCACCGACCGCGCCTCGATGCAGCACCAAATCAATCGCCGCACAGTGGTCATGGACATGCAGCCAGTCGCGGATGTTGCCGCCGTTTCCGTATACCGGTACTTTTTGGTCGTTCAGGACGCGGGAGATCGTAAGCGGAATGAGTTTTTCCGGAAAATGATACGGCCCGTAGTTATTCGAACAACGGGTGATATTGACCGGCAGTCCATACGTTTTGTGATAAGCCCGGACCAGTAAATCCGAGGACGCCTTGCTGGCACTGTACGGGCTGTTCGGCTGAAGCGGTGTTTCTTCAGTGAAAAACGTATTCGGATCAAAGTCCAGTTCCCCGTACACTTCATCCGTTGATATATGCAAAAATTTCTCTACGCCGATCTGTTTTGCCGCATCCAATAATACCTGCGTCCCGAGCACATTCGTCCGGACAAAAATTTCCGGATCGGTAATCGAGCGGTCGACATGGCTTTCCGCCGCAAAATGCACCACATAGTCAAATTTTTCTTTTTCAAAAAGCGGGAGGATCGTTTTCCAGTCCGCGATATCCGCTTTGATAAAATGGTAATTGTCTTTGTTCTCAATCGACTGATGCTTTGTCAGATCACCGGCATAGGTCAACAAGTCCAGGTTGTAAATGTCGTACTCCGGGTATTTGTTGACCATATACTGGACAAAATTGCCGCCGATAAAACCGGCTCCGCCTGTCACCAATACTTTTTTCTTTGACATTCGTTACACCCCAAGTTCTTTGATATAATGCGCCAGTGCTTCTTTCCACAGCCGTAACGGTTCAAA
>NZ_BKZR01000106.1:0-1032 GCF_008974225.1 Weizmannia acidilactici
TTCATCGAAAATACTCGACAGAAAAGGAGATTATCCTTCTTTTGACCTACTGCACTGTTGTATCAGGGCTGGTTGTTGAATTCTCGGCAGGAATCGAACTTATAGTACAAAAAGCTTGATATATAAAGCTTTAGAAGCATTTTAAAAAACCTTGATGCAAAATAAATGCAAAATTATTTTGCCTCTGCAAAAGTGAGTATCTGGATATTTATCCCGGCCAGCCACTTTTGCAGTTTTTTTGACAAAATTTTTGCGGAACCGCTTTTCCAATTTACATGATAATGATAATATATAAGCAAAAAAGTATTAGGGGGATTTTATTTTGCTATTAAAAATTTTAGGGTGGTTAGTAATTATTTTTAGTGCGTTTATAATATTAGCGCTATTAAAAAATTCAAGATTGGTTTAATCATTGTGTTTTTATTGGTCATTGGATTTGTCGGCTATCCATTGACAAAGGCGGGATCCGGTAGTAAACATGCTGCTGCTCATCCAAAAACACTAAAACAAAAGATAACTTTATCCTTGCGCTCCTCCGCCCGTTCCTTTATTCGAAATCTGGCAACGGAAGAAGATTTAAAGGAACTCGAAAAACTGATTGTGGAAAGAAGAAACAATTCTTAAAGAACTGTTTGTCTACACATCCCGAAATTTTTTCGGGATTTTTTTATTTTATTTGCAAAAAAACGCTCTGGAATATTAACAGAAAGATAAAGAAATGAACTAAAGGAGGAAACGGAAATGTTCAAAACGAAAAATGAGCGGATGATTCCACGATAGTAAAGCCGCTTGGCAGTTGTGCGATGCAAAGGAATACTTTGTCAAGCACAGTATTTTCAAGAAACATGGTATTTTCATAGATTTCGTCAACTTTTTCTTGCGTCACTCTGATTTCGCTCATTTGTCATCCCCTAATACAACCGGTCCGTATCCTTGAATGGGACCTTCGGCAGAAACAAATGCGTTTCCGTTCCCATCGTAAGTACGATTCACGAATTTTTCAGGCTCGTATTTTTTGAAATAGCTCAATTC
>NZ_BKZR01000107.1:0-996 GCF_008974225.1 Weizmannia acidilactici
CCGCCACGGATATGACGCTCACTGATAATGAAATATTTGCACGTTTGTTTTGTTTTTGTTCTGTAATCTCTTTTTCCATATTTTCAAATCGTAAACTTGCTTCATTCCTTGTAATAAAAGTGGAAGTCAGCAAATCCAACTTTGTTTCTATTCTATCGACACTTTTTGCAAGTGCTGATAGTTGGGGTTCTAATACGGAAATTCTTTCGTTTTCTTTTTGATCCAATGTCCATTACCCCCAATAGAAAAAGCGCCCGTACTGGGCGCCTATGTTTTACAACTTAAAACCGGCTTCTTCATATCGTTCTCTTTGTTTATTTTGAAGTTCTTCTAATTCTTCTAGTGCTTCTTTGTGAATTTCTTGTAGACAATTTCCAAACCATTTATAAAATTCCTCTACTTTTTGTGCATAATCATTTACTGTTTTTCGCAAAACTAGATTTTTATCATTAGAATCCATATATTCTCTTGAGAGTTTTGACCACTTTTTCCAATCTCTTAAACTATCAATATTAAGAGTGATTGATTGGCTCATACCTTTTTCTTTATCAATGTTAATTGTCGCTCCTGTTAAAGGAAGTGCCTTATGAAGAGTATAATTTCTTAATTCTTGAACGAATTTTGACACTGGTACATTACTGAAATGTTCCTCTATTTTTTCATTGTAATCATTTTCGAATTCTGTTCCTTCGTATTCCTCTTGGTAAAATATACGAGTATGATCTACTAAGGATTTAACCGAAACAAGAAAATTATGAAGTAATCTAGTTATTTCACCCAAAAAAGCATTAAATGATTCTCTGTTATCACGTACCATCAATTGTAGCGCTAAATCCTGATCGCTTTCATATTTAGAAAGGAGTTTATTTAATTCTTCATAATTTCTTCGAAAAACTGTATAACTAAGTTGTAAATTATCTATTTTATTAATAATTCTCCATCCTTCACTCGACTCTATTTCTTGTATCCCTTTCATATATCATCCATCAATTATTT
>NZ_BKZR01000108.1:0-972 GCF_008974225.1 Weizmannia acidilactici
TTACAAAAAATTACGATATGATTTTTAACTTTTTCTAGCTAATGTTCGTCATAACGAATATAATGGAGCTAAGGTTTTGCAGGTATAAGGTTTCATTCTATTTGGGGGATTTATGAAAAAAACAACTACTGTCATCATGGGGGCGGCATCTGCATACTATTCTCAACAGTTTAGTCAGGCCGGGCTTTTGCTGCCGGAAACGGGAATGACTTAAGGCAGGAAATCCCTTGCACCACGGACTACTTGAAATATCATTCTCACACATTGAATAAAAATCCGGCACTTTCATTGAAAGCTGCCGGATTTATGCTTAGGTGGTAAAATAATATTATATTTTAAAACAAGGCAGGTGTCCTTCTTGTTTCCATTTTTCCATAAAAAAAGAAAAGAAGAACATATTTTTGCGCCTGTAAGGGGTGAAGTGGTTGCCATTGAAGATGTCCCCGACCCCATTTTTTCCGAAAAAATGATCGGGGATGGATTAGCGATAAAACCGTCGGACGGCCATTTAGTTTCTCCGTTTGACGGGGAGGTGATCCAAGTATTCCCTACCAAACATGCCATCGGGCTCCGCGGGGAATCGGGGTTGGAACTTTTGATTCATATTGGATTGGAAACGGTATCTTTAAATGGGGAAGGTTTTAAAACGGCAGTACAGGCGGGGGATCAGGTGAAAAAGGGCGCCCCGCTTCTCACATTTAATCTTGCTTTTATTAAAGAAAATGCAGCAGATACCATTACGTCCATTGTCATTACAAACGGTGAAATCGTTAAATCACTTGATAAGAAAACAGGCATTGAAGCAGTGGCGGGTAAGACAGAAATCATGTGGGCTACCATATAGAAAGGGAATTTCCAAAAGTACGGGATCGAATGGGTAGTTCATAAAGCATTCCTGTTGAAGGAAAAGTACGCTGATCATTTTATAATATAACAATTTATTCCGGCATTTATTAGACGGTTGCCGGAATT
>NZ_BKZR01000109.1:0-865 GCF_008974225.1 Weizmannia acidilactici
GTAGAAACCAAACCGGTTGTAGTAATTTTCAACAGATTCCTTGAGAGTGATGCCTTCATTGTAGTTTTCCCAATCGAGCCTTTCAATCAGGGCATAGCCATCGACAACACTGATGGCGACTTTTGAACCGAACTCCATGTTCGCTTTTGCCTTGCCCCTTACAATTGGGCGGACATGCGGTTGGGAAATGCTCACAATCCGGTGGTCAATCCGTCGAGATTTCTTTTTGTACATTTCTGCCTGCTGGCGGTAAAGCTCATGAATGACAAGAAGTTGCCGGTACTCATTTTTGTTCAAAAGGGACAAGGAACTTTGGGCAACAAGCTTTTCAATGATCTCAAGATCCCGTTTCACGTATCGCAGCTGTTTGCCAACGGCTTTCCGGATTTTCCGGGCACCAGCTTTGCGTTGTTTGGCGACAGAAAGATAGGCCTTGCGGGCCCTTTTTCTGTAGGTCCGTGGCTTTTGTTGCTTTCCTTTGTGGGGCTCATGCAGCACATCAATGATATGTTCCAGTTTCTCACGAGCTTCGTTCAACAGCCCAAGGTCCGTGGGATAAGCAATATCGGCCGGTGCACAGGTTGCGTCCAGGATTAGCTTCCCTTTGTTCTTCGTTTTAGCAGAAGCCGATTCACTCGGGCTCTCTTTCGAAGCGGGACAGGAAGGATGATGATCGTCACCGTCATGATTATCATCATCGTTGTCATCTTCTTCAGATGTCTCTTCCGACTGGCGTTTCTGTTCTTCCAGAACAATCCACTCATTGAGTTCATTGATGATATTTGCGCCCAGACGTTTCCTGAAACGAGGCATCAAAGAATGGTCGAATGGCGCTTTTTCCTGAAATTCCGGCAACCCGATAAAA
>NZ_BKZR01000110.1:0-849 GCF_008974225.1 Weizmannia acidilactici
AAAGCGTAACCGACAATCTTTCTGGAATGTAAATCCATTACGGAAGCCAGGTAGCACCAACCGTCTCTCAAAGTATGAATGTACGTAATATCCGTAACCCATTTCTCGTTGATGGTTGTCGTTGAGAAGTCCTGGTTCAGCAGGTTATCGTGTTCTTCCATCTTGCCCTTATTGGAATGGGGACGGTACTTTTTTCTGATAATGGAATAAATGCCTGCAGCCTTCATCAAACGCTGAACCCGTTTCAGGCTGACTTTGAGCCCTTCTTTTTCAAGCATATGGCGGATCTTCGGCGCTCCGTACCTCTGCTTGCTTTCCGTATGGATTTTTCGTATTCTGTCTGTCAACTCCCGGTTTTCCCGTTTTGTTTTTGACTCTTTTTTTTGTTTGGATTGATAGTAGGTACTTCTCGGCACGCCAAGGACCGTACACATGGTTTTAAGGTCATAATGGTGTTTGGCTCTTATCTCGTCAATCATGGATATAACAGTGGTTTGATCTACTTCTTTGCGAATATGGCCATAGCTTTTTTTAAGATTTCGTTTTCCTCTTTCAGCCGGTGCAATTCTTTTTGCAGGTTCAGAAATTCTTCCGGGGTAAAAGAGCTCCCGTCATCCAGCTTAACCGGTTTTTGTTTTCTGATCCATTTGTAGATTGTCGTTTCAGACAGGCCATATTCGCTGCAGATCTGTTTTACTGGTGTTCCAGTTTGATAAAGCTCAACCACCATTTCTTTAAATTCAGCATGATAACTTTTACGTTTTTCGCTTGTGTTACCCATATCAGGACACATCCCTTCGTTAATATTATATTTCACTAAAGGGTGTCCATGAAACTATACTAGCATCA
>NZ_BKZR01000111.1:0-816 GCF_008974225.1 Weizmannia acidilactici
CGACAGGGCATTTCTGGCTTGGCCTTGCTTATTTTCTTACGGCTAAGGGTTATGATTTTGTTTTAGTCAACCCGATGCACGTTAAGAAAAGCAAAGAGCTGGATGACAATTCCCCAACGAAAAACGATACAAAAGATGCCAAGGTGATTGCGCAGCTGATTAAAGACGGGCGATACTCCGTACCCAATCTCCTGGACGGTATTTATGCCGAACTAAGAGAAGGCGCCAAAATAAGAGATCAGCTCGTTAAACAGCTCATGATTACAAATGGCCGAATTCAAAATGTCATTCAGCGTTATTTCCCTGAGTTCTTTGATGTATTTAAAGATTGGGAAGGCAAAGCAGCTATTTGTACCTTAAAAATGTTCCCATTCCCTTCGCAAATCAAGGATATGACTCCTGAAGAAGTGTTGGAGAAATGGAAGCCGCAGATTCAAAGGGGCATCGGCATTAAAAAGGCAACAAAGCTTGTGGAAGCAGCCAGAAAGAGTATTGGTATTCAGGCTGGCATAAAGTTTGCCAAACAAGAAATAGACTGCCTGCTTGAGCAGTATGAACTTTACAATCAGCAAATCAAGCAGCTGGATCAAGAGCTGGAAAGCCTAGTAGAAACTCTACCGGGAGCTAAACAAATGATGGCTATCCCAGGCTTGGGCAAGACCACAGTTGCTTTATTTTTCGCTGAGGTGGGCGATATCACAAAGTACAAACACCCCCAACAGCTTGTAAATTTGGCAGGGCTCTCATTGAAAGAACATAGTTCAGGGAAATCTAAAGGGCAAACAACTATTACCAAACGAGGGCGCAAGAGACTCC
>NZ_BKZR01000112.1:0-766 GCF_008974225.1 Weizmannia acidilactici
GCAGTCTGTACAGTCTTCACACCCATCATTTTTAAAGTCACGTGTTAACCCATACTGATCTGTTTTCGTTCTGTAATGTTTAAAGGCAACCTTCCGATGATTCAGGCAAATGAAGAAGTCGTCTTTTTCACGGTATTCCCAGTTGGCGGCATTCCGTATATTTTTTGTAAGCCCGGGTCTCTTCCTTCCTCATGGTATTGTAGGGAATCAATGCTTCTTCATGCGCATACAAATAGTTGGCTTCTCCGCCGTAGCCGGCATCCGCAATCATCCGTTTTGGCTTAGGCAGGCCGGATGTTTTCAGTTTTTCCAAATGCGGGGTGAAGCACCTTGTATCTGTCAGCCTTTGGTGGATGGTGTATTCCGTTCCGATTTGGACATTGTAATCCGGCTTCAGCCGGCCGTTTTTCATATGGTCTTCTTTCATGCGCATAAAAGTGGCATCGTGGTCTGTTTTGGAATAGCTGTTCCGGTCACCGAAAGTTTCCATCTGTGCTTCATATTTCTTCAGTCGCGGCGAATAATCTTCTTTAAGCTTCTTATAAATTTTCCGTTTCAACCGGTATGCTGCCTTCTTCTCTTTTTTTATTTCTTTGTTCTTTTCCTGTTCTGCATCTGATTCAGCTTCTTTGACTTTTTGTTCCACCAATTCGGCAAACTTTTCCAGTCGTTCTGCGCTTACACGCTGTGTCGGTTCTTTCACTTCTTTCAAAGATTTCTCATCTAATTCGATGGTTTCTTCGATCAATTGGAACGTCTTTTGAAG
>NZ_BKZR01000113.1:0-747 GCF_008974225.1 Weizmannia acidilactici
CGATCCTTAGACGGCTTATAAAGTACGTTCGCGCTCACTTTCTTCTTCCCAACGGTTCTTAGTCGGCTTATAAGGTACGTTCGCACTCACTTTCCTCTTCCCAACGGTTCTTAGTCGGCTTATAAGGTACGTTCGCGCTCACTTTCTTCTTCCCAACGATCCTTAGACGGCTTATAAGGTACGTTCGATGATGATTTTTTCCTCTCAATGGTCCTTAGACGGATTGTAAGGTACGTTATGCCCTTTAAATTTTCCTGAACTATGTTCTTTCAAGGAGAGCCCTGCTAAATTTACAAGCTGTTGGGGGTCGTGATATCCCCCACCTCAGCGAAAAATAAAGCGACTGTGGTCTTGCCCAAGCTAGGGATAGCCATCATTTGCCTGGCCCCGGGAGATCTTCTACCAGGCTTTCCAGCTGACTGATTTGCTGATTATAAAGCTCATACTGCTCAAGCAGGCAGTCTATTTCTCGTTTGGCAAATTTGATGCCAATGCTCTTTCTGGCTGCTTCCACAAGTTTTGTTGCCTTTTTGATGCCGACGCCTCTTTGAACCTGTGTCTTCCATTTCTCCCCTTAAATTTGTGAAGGGAATGGAAACATTTTTAAGGTACAAAGGGCCGCTTTGCCTTCCCAGTCTTTGAAAACATCAAAGAACTCAGGAAAATAACGCTGAATGGCATTCTGAATACGACCATTTGTGATCATAAGCTGTTTGACGAGTTGATCTCTTAATTTAGCGACTTCTC
>NZ_BKZR01000114.1:0-560 GCF_008974225.1 Weizmannia acidilactici
GATGCCATCAACCTCTAGAAATAAAGCCTTTACCTTCTTAGGATGTCCTTCACGGGTTGAATGATCAATCTTTTTAACTCCCAGGACTTTTTGGCGAATGCTTTCATGGCTTATGGCTTGGTGATCGAGTAATTCTGTTATTCGGTCTCTCGCATCACGATAAGAACGACCTCTAACTGCCCAATCCACAGCCATATCTGTAATAAGAGGACTAAGACTATTGGATCCTTTGAATTTTAACACTTGGTCCAATAAGGCCACTCGGCGACCTGTCTGACGGTCCTTATATTTTCTCCGTTTAAAAGTCAAAGGACCAAAAAGGGTTTCCAGTGTACAAGACTGTCTTTCTCGATATTCAAACCGTTTAAAATCCCGATTTTCCATAAGCCAGACATCAAGTTCTTCAAGAGTGTGCGATAGAATGACTCGGAAGTATGTTTGTAGCTGTTTGAATAAATCCTTTTCTATCTCTTTTAAATTCGGTAATTCAATGGTATTCTTAGACATAGGAACTCCACCTTTCTTTTGATTTTCTACCAAAAATCATTTTATCAAAGGTG
>NZ_BKZR01000115.1:0-526 GCF_008974225.1 Weizmannia acidilactici
TCTGCATAAATTAATTGCCAAACGTTACATTTTTAGTTTGCCATAAACAAGAAAAAGTGCTTTAAAACGTAATGAACATCCATATGATTTGCTAAAGAAGGAGGGGTATATTTTAGATCCTTTAGTTGAATTTTATTGAACAAAAGTTTTGTTAATAAAATTATTGTAAATTGGAGAGATTCTATTGTTACCATTTTTTACAGACCCTTATCCCAACGAATTAATTTATTCAGCTATTAGTCGCTATCATTTTTATAATGGAAATGTTAATTTTGTTGATACACTTGAAGAATTATTTGATAGTAGGACAGTTATTCCAAACATTGAATTTGGAAGTCAGTTGTCTAAACTTGTACAAAATTTAGGCCCAGGATATTCAATAGAAAAAATAATTTCGGATAATACGATATATCCTTTCTTCGCTCCATTTTTAACAAAAGAAAGGCAACAAAAAGTGGATTTAAGTCAATATTTTGGACACCAATAAGTGAAATTTAATTTTGATCTCATGCCATATTTTTCATGG
>NZ_BKZR01000116.1:0-503 GCF_008974225.1 Weizmannia acidilactici
TGGCCCAAAAGACACATGAAGTCAAAGTGGGTATGGTTCATGAAGGTTGGGAGAAACGCCATCCGAAAAGCAAGAACTATCAGTTAGTCAATAAATCTTTTTACATTTCATTAGGAGATGGTGAGGAATTTTGGGAGGCTTTTAGTCGTGAGCTGTATGCGCAATACGATATCAACGAGGAAACGCCAATCATTATTAACGGTGATGGTGCGTCTTGGATACGTGCTGGTGTAGACTACTTTCCCAATGCGTTTTATAACTATGACCGTTTCCATTTGAAAAAGTGGATGAAAGCTGCCTTAAGTAACCGGGAAAAGAAAGAACGTCAAAAAGCGTATAAGGCCGCTGAAGCCAATGATCCTTCAGAATTGGCAGCGATTGCCGAGGCAGAGAGGGCTGAAACAGTCAAAGAAAAGGAATCAGAGATTGCCCGATTGCGCACCTTTATTCTGAACAATATTGAGGCATTCCGAGACTACCGTGAACGTCTACAAGAAAAGGGG
>NZ_BKZR01000117.1:0-490 GCF_008974225.1 Weizmannia acidilactici
ATATTACTTTTGTTAGAATATTCCTAAATTTATCTACTCCCCGTAAACGTTTTACTCATACTGCTGTTACTGACAATCTTAAATGGCAGGAATTTGACGGTGCTAGTTGTCCAAGACTTGACGGAATTATTACCAATTAATTAAGATGCAACATAAATGCTCGATCTCTTTGTATAATAAAACAACTATCCATATCAGGATTGTACTTCATTTCAAACCGCTGGCGTTTCATGCGAGTTCCCCATCGTTCCAACAAGACTCATACTTTTTCTACAATAAGGAGAAGGAATTTTTTCCGAACTAAAACCCCTGTTTCTTTCAATTAGCTTATAATCTGATACAATAACCATAGTTTTTAGGGTTGGACATCCCCATTATGTATAACTGGTGGTTTGGTTATACATAATGGGGGATGTCTTTTTGCGAATTTCCACATTATTTCAGATTGTGATTTTCAAATTATTCCAGATGTATAATATTCACTCAACTA
>NZ_BKZR01000118.1:0-481 GCF_008974225.1 Weizmannia acidilactici
TCGTTTTCGCTTGAAAGATCGGCGCGACGTTCACATCGATACGATGTTCGGTCCGTTGACCATCAAACGCAACTATTATCAAGACCGGGAAAATGGTCGTTATATCGCTTTATTGGATCAGTATCTGGCTTTTGACGGCCGCAAGGGATTCAGCCCGCTTCTTGAACAATGGGCAATGGCCTTGGCCGTGGCCGGTCCGTCTTACCGCCACGCCGTGAAGCAATTGGAGACATTCTTAGGGTATGCCCCCATGAGCCACGAAGCGTTGCGTCAGCATCTCCTCGCATCCGAGGTGTGTGAGCCGAAGTCCAAACAACCCGCGCCTGAGGTGCTTTTTGTCGAGGTGGACGGGTTATTTGTGAAACAGCAAAAAGAAAAGGGCGGCAAGAAGAAAAAGGCGAAAGAACTTAAGATCGCTTTAGTCCATACGGGTTGGGAACAAGACGGCTCCAAACGGCGGAAATTGAAGAATAAACGGCAC
>NZ_BKZR01000119.1:0-463 GCF_008974225.1 Weizmannia acidilactici
GTCCGATTCGGATTGTCTGTGTCATTGCCATACAGAATTTCCAGACGAAAACCTCTCTTTGATTGTTCGGTCCTTCCAAGACGGGAGCGACCATTCAGTTGCTTGTCTTCTTCCTGCTCTGCGTCTGTTTCAGCTTCTTTGACTTTTTGCTCCACCTTTTCGGCAATCTTCTCCAGCTGTTTTGCACTTACACGTTCAGCCGGAGCTTTCATTTCTTTCAATGTTTCCTCATCTAATTCAATCATTTCTTCGATGAGTTGAAATGTCTTTTGAAGGTTTTCCTGCAGCTTTTCTTCATATTTTTTTGTTGCCTTTTTCCAGACAAACGTGTACTTATTGGCGTTTGCCTCGATCTTTGTGCCGTACATGAAGTAGTTTTCCATCGTGATATATTTTTGTTCCAATAAAAGCTTGATGAGTTCGGTAAAAAGAGGCTCGATCATGTCTTTCATCCGTTCCGAAC
>NZ_BKZR01000120.1:0-450 GCF_008974225.1 Weizmannia acidilactici
CCAGTACTTCCAGATGTATAAATTCTATACGCATATTTTCCTTCCTTAATTTTTGAATGTGTCGCAATATGGTTATTATTTTTTGCTTTATTAATCAATTTCATGACATTTATATATTTTTTATTGGTTTTCAATTCTTCTTCATCCGAAATATAACAATCACTGTTACTATCTTTTAGAAATAATAATTTCCTTTTTTTAGGAAATGAATGTGCAATAGGTAGATAGTATGCACCAATTTGATAGAGTGCCAATATGACTATTATTAGATTAGTGGATGGTTTCATAATTAAGGGGACACACTGATTTAATTCTATTCCATTTTGTTTTAATTCATTTGCAACTTTATTAACAATTATTTTTAGTTCCTTGTATGTATATTTTGTTTCGTCATCATAAATAGCTATACTACTTGAATATTTTTCTACAGAACTATAAAATTTTTCAATT
>NZ_BKZR01000121.1:0-441 GCF_008974225.1 Weizmannia acidilactici
ATTCTGATTTGGGATCCCAGTATACAAGCGAGAAATTTGCAGAATACATGGAAAAGAAGCAGTTCAAACACTCCTTCAGTAAAAAAGGTTGCCCATACGATAACGCCTGCATTGAGTCTTTCCATGCAATTCTGAAAAAGGAAGAGATCTACAGAGTCAACTATTTGAACTTTCAAGCTGCCAGAAGAGCCTTATTCGAATTTATAGAAGGCTGGTACAATCGGAAACGGATTCATAGCTGCTTGGGCTATATGACGCCACAAGAAACAGAAGACAGTATCAAAGGGGCAGCGTAGTGCTCTTCACAATTTTACAAGCATCCGCTTTACATGGAGTGGCGGGTGTGGCAGGCTTGTTTGCCATGCGAAAGAAATCATTGCCCCTTTCGCCCTTCGCATAACACCACGCCCGCAGAGGCTCCATGTCAAGCGACCAGCGATG
>NZ_BKZR01000122.1:0-403 GCF_008974225.1 Weizmannia acidilactici
GTTGAGATATTCAATATTCAATACACGACTTGATATGGAGTTGGTCGGCATGGTAGGCTAGTTAGCTTTGGCGATTTTCTTTTTTCTCCTAGCCCCATCACATCGCCATCAAGCCATGCCCACAGAAGCTCCATGTCAAGCCACCAAAGAGCATCATTATTCGTAATATACAGTGCATATGCTTAATTTTTCGTGAAAAATCTGGAGTAATTTGTAAAAACCGACTGTTTTTTGCCGAAATAATGTGCCCGTTTACAGTCTTTTTCCTTTCTTAAAATATTTATGTAGACATTATACTCGTCAACTTCTGGGCAGGCAGTACCGTCAACTTTCGGCCGTTTTGCATTAACAAAAACACAATGCCAGCTTTAAATGAATTGAAGCTGGCATTGCTGTTTTTAAC
>NZ_BKZR01000123.1:0-381 GCF_008974225.1 Weizmannia acidilactici
AGCGGAAGCGCCTCGTTTATCGACGTACGGATTTCGACTGAGATAAAGGAAACACGGTGAGGTATCGAGCCGATGTTGACTTATCGTTATCGTAGGGAGAAGACGTAGAAATACGCTAGCTGATAGACGCTGGAGCTGGACAATTCTCAAAGTTAGAAGTAGAAACGCATTCTCAGTTTACAGTTTTTTCTCCCATCCGGTTTTCAGGGAACACATCCCAAAATAAAATACAGGTCCGGTGATGATGGCGGAAAGGTCACACCCGAACACATCCCGAACTCGGAAGTTAAGCTTTCCAGCGCCGATGGTAGTTGGGGGTCTCCCCCCTGCGAGAGTAGGACGTTGCCGGGCCATATGAAAACCGCAGACGATTTGTCTGCG
>NZ_BKZR01000124.1:0-338 GCF_008974225.1 Weizmannia acidilactici
GAGCCTTACGACCCGAACCGTTTGTTTCACGGTTCGGCACCCATTGCCCAAACCACGTTTTGACCTCCAACCGATCCTTGTCGGCAATTATCCATTGGGTCATCGCCTCTACACCGGCTGCACTCCAACTGCGCCCCTGTTTGAGGCGAGCCGCAAATTGGCTCATCAAGCCTTCCGAAGCCCCCATCGTGCACAGCCTGTGCGTGTCTATCCCTTGCGCTTCGAGCCACGCTTTATAATCCCGTAACGCTTCTTTATGATTCGTGATATACGCGATGAACGCCTCCAGCTTTGTTTCGCCTTCCGGTGTAGCCATCGTTCCCACGGCACTGTTCAAC
>NZ_BKZR01000125.1:0-337 GCF_008974225.1 Weizmannia acidilactici
TCCTAACTTCCGTTTGCCGCCGTTCGGTTTCGGGATTTCGACCCGACGGACTGGCTGCGGTTGATAGGCTCCCTCAAGCAGTGAAGTACGAATTTCATGCCAATGTTCCATAATATACGGTCGTAATTCGGAAACCTGCATGCCATCCACTCCATGGCTGCCTTTGTTCCTTTCCACACGATGAAGTGCTTCCAGTAAATTTTCACGTGATAATACCTGCCCCATCCTCATGTGTATTGCTCCTTACGTGAGTTTCCTATTCCTTCAATAAACCTGTTCTGGCTCCACCCTCTTAAGGTCCCTCATGGAATTCACCACTACCTCCCTCAAGTAAGTC
>NZ_BKZR01000126.1:0-328 GCF_008974225.1 Weizmannia acidilactici
CTAGTCACCTCCTCCTACTCGATTATCGGTTCTGGTAAGGACGAAAAAATATTATTCTAATATAGTTACAAGTGGAATATCACCATCGCCGGGCATTTAAATACCATGGTTGTAAATCATCCTTTCGGTCCGATGAAATTGCGGTAAGTACAAGGTTTGTTCATATGCGCTGAATAAGCTCAAAAAACTATTGCATAAAATGCTTGAAGGTGGTATGTTATTTTTTGTTGGCCAATTAATCAGCGAGCAAGAAAAAATAGTTTAAAAAAGTTGTTGACAATAATATTGATTGGCAGTAAAATATAAAAGTCGCTTCAATAATGGCATA
>NZ_BKZR01000127.1:0-315 GCF_008974225.1 Weizmannia acidilactici
TTGTTCACTTTTAGCAGTAATTTGCCTTCAATGAACTTTGTTACTCCCTCCATAACCCTTTGTCCAGCCTTCCAGCTCTTGACGTAGATATTACAGTCGTCTGCGTATCTTACGAAACGCAAGTTCCTGCGCTCTAATTCTTTGTCCAATTGGTCTAACATAATGTTAGAAAGCAGGGGACTAAGGGGTCCGCCCTGAGGTGTTCCTTGTTCATTGGCGGATACAAGACCGTTTTCCATGATGCCGGCTTTTAGAAATTGGCGGATCAAATGAAGAATTCTGCCATCCCTTATCTTCTTTCCAATAAGGTGCATG
>NZ_BKZR01000128.1:0-296 GCF_008974225.1 Weizmannia acidilactici
CCTCCTTCAATATAGTACAATTATCTCTTGATATCTCACTCATTCTCAAAATTTCATAGGTATTTGATTCACACCTAAATAGTTTTCACACCTTTAAATGGATATAGACAGAATTTTCTTACACGGTGAATCCCATCCTAACAACCAAATTGGTTATATTTGGTAATCAAAAGAATATAACCGTGCGTAAATACTCCACACAACTCACGGTCGCTCACCCTCCTACATCTCCCAGGATCTGGGGCCCACACATTCCTTCGTCCTGCGTATCCATGAGGTGGAGGCCGGATATGCTC
>NZ_BKZR01000129.1:0-287 GCF_008974225.1 Weizmannia acidilactici
TCAGCTCAGCATAAATGCCGTCCAGGCGTCCGTCCTTAATCAGCTGTGCAATCACTTTGGCATCTTTCGTATCGTTTTTCGTTAGGGAATTGTCATACAGCTCTTTGCTTTTCTTCAAATGCATCGGATTGACTAATACAAAATCATAGCCTTTAGCCGTAAGAAAATAGGCAAGGCCCAGCCAGAAATGCCCTGTCGGCTTAACCCAGAAAAATCACATGTTTTTTATGATTCTGTTTCCGGTGGCGTTCCTCCCATTCTAAAAGGGTTTGGAAGCCGTGGATTCA
>NZ_BKZR01000130.1:0-278 GCF_008974225.1 Weizmannia acidilactici
CAAAAAATTCCTTGATATCCTGCTAGCCCTTTTAGAGCTTCTATATACGGCTTGCCTTGATCCCGGCTTGCCAATGCAGGCAAATGCCCCGTAACGGCTCCTATTGATTCTCGAGTTTTTACTTTCAGCCACTGCTTGATATTGATTTTCTTATCCGGTTTTTCGTTCTCTTTTGTCGAATCAGCTATGGCTTCATAAAGGGTCCCTTCAAAGCGATGAACCATGGCTGTAGCCATTGAATGGAGGCCGGCTAGTCCCCAACTGTACCCCTGTTTTAA
>NZ_BKZR01000131.1:0-275 GCF_008974225.1 Weizmannia acidilactici
TCCACGATCAACCGCTCCGGATCATTCTCGTTCAGCGCCCGTCTCATCGTGGAATAGCGCGGATGATCTTTCATGATTAGATGCAAATCGCGGGCGACATGGAACCGATCCAAATGATAAAACGCCCGGCCCTTGAAGTCATCTTGGCAAGCCGAAATCCAACCGGCTCCATCCCCGTTAATGACCAACTTCGTTTTCGTCGCGTCATAGTCGTAGTGCTGCTCCAAGAAGCTTTCAAAGCCTTCCCAAAACGGCTCGGAGCCCGTGTGGAAATA
>NZ_BKZR01000132.1:0-250 GCF_008974225.1 Weizmannia acidilactici
CTACAACTGTTTCACTTGTCTCCTGAAGGCGTGCTCGAATAAGGTCCAGCCCGTATTTGCGCTTGCCTTCACCAAATTTGCCTTCAACGGCATTACGTTCAGAGGCATCCTGATTCGCCAATCGTTCCAAGGACTTGTCTTCTGTCTTGGATGGGCGGCCAAGCCGTGGCCCACTTTAGATGCCGAGAGATTTGCAGTAAGCCAGATTTTCACGATTCCGATAAATTTTGTCCGCCAGAATTGCTTCTGT
>NZ_BKZR01000133.1:0-243 GCF_008974225.1 Weizmannia acidilactici
GATTCAGGCAGGAATCCTGTCCGATTATGGACAGGGGGTTTCCCCATTCGGAAATCTCCGGATCAAAGCTTACGTACAGCTCCCCGAAGCATATCGGTGTTCGTACCGTCCTTCATCGGCTCCTAGTGCCAAGGCATCCACCGTGCGCCCTTTACAACTTAACCATGTTGGTTTCAAATCCAAAAGATGGCGATTCTCGGTTTACTTGGTTTTTTCTCCTATCCGGTTTTCAAAGAACACATT
>NZ_BKZR01000134.1:0-231 GCF_008974225.1 Weizmannia acidilactici
CCTCGTATAATAAGTTTAAATCCAAAGTGGATGTCAATTTCCAGTTCATTCTGCTGCTCATTGACAAGTGAATATAAGATTTTGTATTCCGGGCTCGCCCGGAATACAAGTTCGGACTTGGACGCTTCGCGATGTTCCCGGATAATGGTCTTAGGATCGTTTGGGTCAATGCTTCCCCTCCTTGTAGCCTGACTACTCGAAAAGTCTGCATCCCCAGGTTCTTGCTTGAAC
>NZ_BKZR01000135.1:0-230 GCF_008974225.1 Weizmannia acidilactici
CTCCTCGTATAATAAGTTTAAATCCAAAGTGGATGTCAATTTCCAGTTCATTCTGCTCATTGACAAGTGAATATAAGATTTTGTATTCCGGGCGAGCCCGGAATACAAGTTCGGACTTGGACGCTTCACGATGTTCCCGGATAATGGTCTTAGGATCGTTTGGGTCAATGCTTCCCCTCCTTGTAGCCTGGCTACTCGAAAAGTCTGCATCCCCAGGTTCTTGCTTGAAG
>NZ_BKZR01000136.1:0-226 GCF_008974225.1 Weizmannia acidilactici
TAGAGACCAAAACCCGTAAAAGGCTGACCAAGCAAATCGTAAATGATGTACGTGACAACATCCCCTATATGAAACAATCTTCAGGCACGATGATTCACCGCGCTTTGAAAGGGCTGATCGGTTTTTAAACATTTGAAGAGAGCTTACGCAAGAAGTCCAAGAAAATAGGAGAACGCTTTCAAATTGCATTGTACAAGAAAAGTGCCCACAAAAGCTTGACTGCATC
>NZ_BKZR01000137.1:0-224 GCF_008974225.1 Weizmannia acidilactici
CTTTAAAGACTTTATAAATGGGTTCCATTATGTAAAAAATCAAGAGATATTATTGAAACTTCTAATATTAGTTTCAATTTTCAACTTTTTTATTGAAGGATATAATATTTTTGCTGGGTCAGAATGCCCGAACGGAATTAATGAACTCCGGCTCTGCACTATTGGTGTTTGTTTTGAAATGAAGCAGTTATCAAGAGTTATCTTACATTTCTTAAGCTGCCTGT
>NZ_BKZR01000138.1:0-217 GCF_008974225.1 Weizmannia acidilactici
ATGACGTCACAAGAAACAGAAGACACTTGTTTGCCATGCGAAAGAAATCATTTCCCCTTTCGCCCTTCGCATAACACCACGCCCGCAGAGGCTCCATGTCAAGCGACCAGCAGTCATGAAAAATATGGCATGAGATCAAAATTAAATTTCACTTATTGGTGTCCAAAATATTGACTTAAATCCAGGTTGATAGGCTCCCTTAAGCAGAGAGTTTCGG
>NZ_BKZR01000139.1:0-216 GCF_008974225.1 Weizmannia acidilactici
ATAATAAGTTTCGATCCTACTAAATGAGTCAATTTCCAGTTGAATGATTGTTCTTTGACAAGTGAATCTTTGATGTTTTCGGGGCGAGCCCCGAAAACATCAATTTGGGACTTGGGCGTTTCGTGATGTTCCTAGATAATGGCCTTAGGATCATTTGGATTAACGCTGAGATCACTCTGTAGCTTTGGCTACTTTTTGTACACTTTCGGCTACCGC
>NZ_BKZR01000140.1:0-207 GCF_008974225.1 Weizmannia acidilactici
ATGAATCCTTTCTAAATATATTATATTTCCTTTCATTAAGGGCCTGTAGCTCAGCTGGTTAGAGCGCACGCCTGATAAGCGTGAGGTCGATGGTTCAAGTCCATTCAGGCCCACCATCCCTTAATGAACGGGGCCTTAGCTCAGCTGGGAGAGCGCCTGCTTTGCACGCAGGAGGTCAGCGGTTCGATCCCGCTAGGCTCCACATGA
>NZ_BKZR01000141.1:0-207 GCF_008974225.1 Weizmannia acidilactici
CCATGTGAGGGCCTCCTTTGTACGGTTTTTTTGGACAAACTCATTGTACAAAAAAGAGGCCCTCATTTCTTGTTTTTTCTGCATTCCCCTATCGCGCTATTTGGTGGCCTTGGCAGATGATGTTGGATGCCAACACATCCGCCAAGGTTAATTTACATATATTAACTTTTATTCCTATTCTTGCTCCCACAATAATTTTACTCCTAC
>NZ_BKZR01000142.1:0-201 GCF_008974225.1 Weizmannia acidilactici
TCTTCGAGTTTCTGCTCTGTTATCATCCGGTCTAATTTCACAAATACGTCCCCTACCAGTTGCGTAAAGACCTCCTGCATAAAAATATTGAACTGCTCTTCAAAATCGATAAGGCTCTTTGTATCCTTTAATAACTCAGCAATTTTTGATATAATGTTTTCCATGGGAAGACCTCTTTCTAAATGTATTCGCGTGGTAGCG